>JAKEGI010000020.1 GCA_022615595.1 Bacteroidales bacterium
GAAGTAGACAATCAGAAGCGGACCGCTTCCAAAATTTGCGGTATTTAATATTTCGCCATCTATGGTGGGAAGAGTAAACTCAGGCAGAGTAGCAATTCTCTTTTCGATAATGTCTGCCTGCTTTGCTCTGGTGATTATCCCTGTTGTCAGCATAATAATGATCAGGGCAAATGCTGAGATTGTTATTGCGGTGATTACTCTCTTCATGCTGCCGTATCTATTGAAAGAAACATTACTAAAGCAATCCAAATGGTTATGGCCGGTATATAAGTAATCAATACGATCCTGTCAGTATGGTCCCTGCTTACAGCACTTATTTTGGATAGTCCAACAGCCAGCAAAAACATATATGCAATCTGGAACAGGTTTATGGTCTGGAGAGGATATATCCAGTAGGCGGCGACGTCTTCCTGTCTGAACATATTTATCAGGGACAGCGGGTAGAAGAACCTGAGGTCTGCAAGAGTATAGTTGCCTGCAAAGAAAATGAACCATAATAACTTGGCAGCCGATGCAATAAGAAATACACCTTCTGCCGCAATAACAGCGATAAAAATCTTTCCCAGAGTAATAACCTTCTGCATCTCATTGAAAAAGACACCGATATAAATAATCAGGCTCACCAGGCAAAACTTCACCAGAAGCAGAAGGGGGGTTAACAGATAGGCGGTCCAGAACAAAGACTTCATTCTGCCGAATAAGACCATCGATCTTTCGTGAGTAATCTGATCGCTGAAAGTATTGAAGAACACAATCTCATTTATAAGGGTGAATTGTGATAATCCTATCAGAAGAAGGTTTACAAGGACTATTCCTGAATAAAGCTTCCACCACTTCAATGAGAAATACCAGTCCAACATAAAATCCACGATCTAAAATTTCTATGAACTACTTTAAATGATGTCTATTCCATCCTCTAGTAATTATCACGACCATGAAATCCACCTGACGTCAGGTGATCTTCATTATGGATCCTCTCAACCTTTATGACGATCCTTCTTCCATCTGCATAGTAATATGAGTTGCTCAAAGCGGAATAACGGATATCCACCCCCAACCCTTTCATTTCCTGGATCATTTCGAAGAGAGTGCTCCTGCTAAGGTTCAGCTTGAAGGCGAATTCATCAGGCGTACCTGTTGCACGCATGGCAATGAGCGAATCCATACGCTGAAGCCTGGCAATATACTTGACCAACGACATGTAACAGATTTTAGAAATGCAGCATATCAAAATTAAACTCTTTTGAAATAAATGTCAAGTTTTTCTTTTAAATTTGGTTTGCTGCATTAAAATCTACAGGTCATGAACAAAGTAATCTTTCAACGGGTGGCATTCATCACCTTCGCCACATGCGCTCTCCTTAACCCTATGCTCGATTTGTTTCCGTGGTTCGGATACACTATGCTGGCAGGAGCACTATTCTACCTGGGATCCGGCTGGTACTTCCCCATGATAGGCAACGACAGTCACTGGCTGGCAAATGAACTGGCCGGCTATATCTATTCAACCGTCTTCATTGCAAATATGCTCGAGTCACGGGGTATGCCCATGGGAGCCACATTGGTATGGTTCGGCGATCTCCTGGCCCTTGCCCTGATGATCTATATGATCGCGAGAAGAAAAAGTGTCAGAAGGGATATGCTGGTCCAGTCGGTTGTGCTCTGGATGGCGTCACCGGTTCCCCTGTTTGTCTGAAAGAATGTGCTGCTATTTGAGCTTGTCATGAAGCCTTACCGCCCAGGGCACAACCAGATCAAGCTGACGGTTGTCACGTTCCTTCAGTATCCCCAGAAGTACACCGAGCTTGAAACGTGACCTCGCTCCGGGCTTGTCATTATTGCCCTGCTCCGGTTCTGCTGCAAAGAAAGCCTCACTGACAGGATGTGCCAGGGCCCTGACGGGTGCCGTCCACTGCATGATGGCCATCCGGTATTCCACCCCCTGCTCCTTACTGGGTGTCAGCGAGACACTGAAAATGGCAAAGGGCTTCTCCTGCAAAATGTCCTGGTTTCGCCTTATGAACTCCATTGCCTCAGGCAGCCATAAGCCGCTCTGGACTGAGCTGCCGGCAATGACAGCATCAAATCTCTTCAGCCCCTTCAGATCACTCATCGGACTGACAATGACATCCTCCCCCAAGCCCGTCAGGACACGCCCCACTCTTGCGGCAACCGCAGCTGTAGAGCCTGTACGACTGGCATAAGTGACAAGTATCTTCATGGTGAGGATTAACGCTTTACCGGCCTAAAGTTAAACAATTGTACCGACTATCCGTCATGAGCCCCCACTGTCTTATCGCTGCTCAACTGTTCTGACAGGTAACTGATCACTGCTGCCTGTTGCAGGTTGCCTCAAAAACTCCCTTTTTCTTACTATTTTTGTAAAAAGTGCAGGATGGCGATACCGAATTTCTTCAAACAGAATAAGCCACGCGGATTCAACTATACCCCACGCTACTATGATCCGCGAAAGGAGGAGAGGGAGGCGAGAAGGAGTGTCAGCGGGGAGCAGGGAGCATGGAGCTAGTAGCAAGGGGCAGGGAGCAGGGAGCAAGGTGCAGAATCCGCTCCCTACAGGAGCAGGATCATGAGGGGCTCGATGAAGAATTATTTTCCCAGGCAGAGAGAGAGAGTGGAGAGGCACAACATGATAAGACTAATTGTCATTGTATTGATACTCATCCTTATAACATATTTTTTCCTACGTTTCTAATCTCCTTCGTAAGATGAGTGATATTATCAGGCTTCTTCCAGACTCCGTTGCCAACCAGATAGCAGCAGGTGAGGTGATACAGCGTCCTGCCTCGGTGGTGAAGGAGCTGACAGAGAACGCCGTTGACGCAGGCGCATCTGACATCACGGTAGTGATAAAAGATGCCGGGCGTACCCTGGTGCAGGTTATTGATAACGGAAGCGGCATGAGTGAGACCGATGCCCGCCTGGCGTTCGAGAGACATGCTACTTCCAAGATCTCGTCTGCCGATGACCTCTTTTCCATCACAACAAAGGGATTCAGGGGTGAGGCGCTTGCCTCGGTGGCAGCTGTATCAATGACGGAGCTGCGTACCAAAAGGGAGGAGGATGAGGAGGGCACCCTGGTTGAGATAAGCAACTCACGGGTGACAAGACAGGAGCCCTGCTCATGCGCCACAGGATCGGTAATCAGCGTAAAGAGCCTCTTTTATAATGTGCCGGCACGCCGTAAGTTCCTCAAGTCAGACAACACCGAGCTGAGGCACATAATAACGGAGTTCCAGCGCGTGGCACTGGCACATCCTGAGATAAAATTCACCCTGATACACAATGATCAGGATATATACCGTCTCCCTGCATCAAATAACAGGCAGCGTATTGTTGCCCTCTTCGGGAAACACTATAACCAGAACCTGGTGACGGTAGAGACTACCACCTCAATAGTTAGTATAACAGGCTTTGCAGGCAAGCCCGAGAATGCACGGCGGTCACCCGGAGAACAGTTCTTCTTCATCAACAACAGGTTCATCAGGCATCCCTACCTGCACCGTGCGGTGATGGAGGCCTACCAGGGCATACTGCCCCCCGAGTCAGTTCCCTCATATTTCCTCTTCATGACAGCCGATCCGTCTGCCATTGATGTTAACATCCACCCCACAAAGACTGAGATTAAGTTCGAGGATGAGAGGTCTGTCTGGCAGATAATGCTCGCTTCAGTACGTGAGGCGCTGGGCAGATTCAATGTGGTGCCTTCGATTGACTTCGGTCCGGAGGGTGCGGTGGAGATACCTGTCATCACAGGTGGCATGCCGCTGCCGCAGACACCACGCATTGATGTTGACCAGAGCTTCAATCCCTTTCAGGGGACTGAGTACAGCCGGCCGGAGACAAAATGGAAGGGTGATCATGAGCACGGTGCTGCCCGCGGATGGGAGTCGCTCTTTACTGTCACGGCACGGAGCAATGATACTGCAGGCAAAGAGGGAATGCAGCCCCCTACAGGCAGCCAGCGCCGTTTCTTTCAGATAAAGAACAGATATATCATGTGCCCTGTCATTTCAGGGATAATGATGATCGACCAGCGGAGAGCACACGAGAGGGTGCTGTATGAGAAATACCTCTCATCGCTGGGCGACGGCCCCGTGCCTGCACAGGTGTCGCTCTTCCCTGTGCAGACAGAACTAAATCCGGCTGACATTGTTATCATTCAGGAGATAAAAGAAGATATCAGGGCGCTTGGTTTTAATGTGGAGAGCAGTAGTGACAACATGGTCACAATAACCGCTCACCCGGCCGACAGCCGCAACGTGAGTCCGCTTGCTATGCTTGAGACACTGATAACAGAATACAAACATACCCTCAATGATCCGTCAATAGGCGCCCGTGAACGGGTAGCCCTTTCGATGGCAAAAGCATCAGCCATACCCTACGGCATGCCGCTGACACATGATGAGATGGAGGAGCTGTTTGACCAGCTGTTCGCCTGCTCCATGCCTAACTATTCACCCACAGGGCGAACCGTGATGAACATTATAACCCTTGAAGAGCTTGACAGAAGATTCGGCTGATTGTCGGATAGAATGGCTAAATTTGAGAGCTCAGAAAAAATAGAAAAGAGAGATGAACAGTGGATTTGCAGGTCTTCCGCCAATAGTAAAGAACATAATCATTCTTAATGTAGTAATGCTGTTGCTCACAAAGGCACTGGAGGCCATGTGGGGCACCGATCTAAACGGCATACTGGGTCTCTACTATCCTGAATCTGATTACTTCAGGTCATGGCAGATAGTGACTCACATGTTCATGCATGGCGGGTTTATACATCTTTTCTTCAATATGTTCGCTCTCTTTATGTTCGGTGGCGTGCTTGAGAGAGTGTGGGGTCCGCAGCGGTTTCTCATTTATTACCTCATCACCGGCCTTGGCGCCGCCTTCACACACGAAATGGTAATGTGGCTGCAGTATACGAGAGCAATTGATTCACTGAGCCCTGAACAGCTTCAGCGTGTATATGACGAGGGCCTGGAAGTGCTGAGGTCAGGTCAGGTATATACCAACAGCGCTGCCCAGACCCTGAGCAGTATTCTCAATGTTCCGACCGTCGGAGCCTCAGGTGCCGTCTTCGGTGTGCTGCTTGCCTTTGGGGTGCTCTTCCCGAACACCCAGCTGATGCTTATCTTCCCTCCCATTCCTATCAAGGCCAAGTACTTTGTCCTGGCTTACGGCGCCATAGAACTCTATCTCGCCGTTACAAGCCCGGGCAGCAACATTGCACATGCGGCACACCTCGGCGGAATGATATTCGGGTACCTTCTGATACGGTACTGGCGCAAGACCACTAAAACACTCTACTGATGGGTATCTGGGACGAGATAAAGGCATCATTCAGGCATGGGACAAGTCTCACAAGGCTCATCTATGTCAACGCCGCCATTTTCCTGATCATAAAGATACTCGAGATGATCAGCGTTCTGGCATCAAGACCTGAACTGGCTGCAACAGTCCTCTCATATCTCGCCGTTCCTGCCTCCGTAGAGGCACTGGCGGGCAAGCCATGGACGCCGATAACATATATGTTCCTGCACCAGGGATTCATTCACCTTCTCTTCAACATGCTGTGGCTATGGTGGTTCGGAAAGATTTTCATGAGCTATCTCGACCAGCGCAAGGTGGTGTCGCTATACCTCATGGGCGGCCTGGCCGGGGCTCTGCTTTATATAATCATCTTTAACATTTTCCCCGCATTTGCCGGAGCTGTCAACGTCTCCGTAGCGCTGGGCGCTTCCGCATCAGTGATGGCCCTCGTGATCGCCACAGCCGTCTATCTTCCCGAGATGGAGCTCCACCTCCTCTTCTTCGGAAGAATCAGACTCAAGTATCTCGCCCTTATCACCTTCCTGATAACCTCCGTCTTTGACTTTTCAGTTAACACGGGGGGCAAGATTGCACACATCGGCGGAGCACTGATGGGTCTTGCCTACGGCTACGGGCTGAAGAACGGGAAAGATATTGGGGCATGGCTTAACATGTTCATTGACTTTTTTGTGACACTCTTCAAGCCGGGGAAGCGGATGAAGGTCACTTATAAAAAACCTAAGACAGACTACGACTACAATAAGATCAAAGCCGAAAGACAAAAGGCAATAGATCACATACTTGACAAGATCTCAAAAGGCGGTTATGACAGTCTCACCAGAGAAGAAAAAGAGATCCTCTTCAGCGAGAGTCAGCAGAAAAAGTAGCGGGATAAAACGCTTTTCGCGAAGAATCCTTCTGTCGGTGAACATCATTCTTGCCGCAGGCCTTATACTTGCCTACCTCTCCATATATATAAACCCTTCCGCCACCGCCATCCCCTCACTATTCGGCCTTGCTTATCCCTATATCGTGGCAGCAAATATTGTCATGGCACTGATCTGGGTTATATTCAGGAAGTGGTACGCACTGATATCAATATCCCTCATCGCCATCGGATTTGGCTATCTGCACAATTTTATCCGGTTCACCAACCATGGTGCTGAAGAGCATCATGACCTGAAGATGATGAGCTACAACATACGGCTTTTCAACTTCTACGAAGAGAGTCAGAGAGACTCATACCGGAAGATGCTCCAGCTGATGCGGAAGGAGGAGCCGGGAATAATATGCCTTCAGGAATACTTCGTCAAGGGGAGCCCATGGGCCGGAGAAAAGAAACTTAAAGAGGGTCTCGGTGGTAGGGTACACACGCACTTCAAACTTATAAAGAGCGGGTCGTCAAGTCATTACGGGATAGCAACCATCACACGGTACCCTATTGTCAGGAGAGGTGACATAGTTCATCCCGGCTCATCATCACTTACAATCTTCACAGATATAGTTGTCGATGCCGACACCTTCAGGATTTACAATAACCACCTTCAGTCGTTCAGGCTGAGGCGGGTGGAAGGCAACCTGCTTACCGAGATAACAGGTGAGGTCCAGGAGGGCTCGATGAGCAATGTCAGGGAGATATACAGGAGTCTTATCAACGGTTTTGCCAGCCGCTCGCTCCAGGCAGACAGGGTGAAGGAGCATATAAGCACCTCCCCTTATCCTGTTATTGTTACCGGTGACTTCAATGACACTCCGGTATCATACACCTACCGCAAGATGAGGAAGGGTCTTAAGGATGCATTTGTGGAGGCAGGCTACGGTGCAGGATTCACCTATCGCGGCAAGTATCCTCCTAACAGGATCGATTACATCCTTTACAACGAAGATATCGAGTGTAATGACTTTGACATTATCAAGGCCAGGTATTCCGATCACTACCCGATAATAGCCTATTTCAGGCGTGCTGACCGAAAGGAAGCTTCGTCAGGTCAACATTCCCCCCGGAAATAATTATCGCCACTGTTTTGCCGGCAAACAGGCTTCTGTTGCCAAGCACGGCAGCCAGAGGCACTGCCGATGAGGGTTCAATTATGATCTTCATCCTCTCCCATGCCAGTCGCATGGCCTCGATGATATCCTCCTCACTTACGGTCAGGATATCATCGACCTTTTTGCTGATGATCGTGAATGTTCTTTCACACAGTGATGTAAGCAGTCCGTCGGCGATTGTTCGAGGGGGCAAAGCTGGCTGCAGTGATCCGGTGTGCAGTGATCTTGCAGCGTCATCGGCGAGGATTGGTTCCGTACCATAGATCTTTATCGATGGTGCGAGGTGACGGGCAGCGATGGCTGTACCGCTGAGGAGGCCGCCGCCGCCGACAGGTGCCAGCACGGCGTCAGGTGACGGGTGGTCTGTCAGCAGCTCCAGCGCCGCCGTGCCCTGCCCGGCGATTATAGCAAAGTTATCATACGGATGTATCAGGGTGGCGCCGGTGCGACGAATGATTTCGGCGGCGGCGGCCTCCCTCGCCGCAAGAGTGGGTTCACAGAAGGTTATCTCAGCACCGTACCCGGCCACCGCCCTCTTCTTCACCTCAGGCGCCGTGGAGGGCATCACGATATATGCCTTCACCCCGCGCGACACTGCGGCATGCGCCAGGGCAGCGGCGTGATTGCCCGATGAA
>JAKEGI010000222.1 GCA_022615595.1 Bacteroidales bacterium
ATCCACCGCGCAGGGCAAGTTTATTGAAGAATTTGCTGCTGCCATCAAAAAGTGTGTATCGCAGGTTGAACCGCGGGTCAAGCATTGTGGTCTCCTCGGCTGAGGTGAACAATCCTTCGGGCTGTACATTGGTAAATCTGACACCTGCCTGAAGATCAAGCTTTGTCTGCCCGATCGGGATGTTCAGGTTTTCCTCGGCATACATCGCCAGTTGTCCGAGTGAGGGGATATCCTTGTATGACCGCGGCCTGGCATCACTGCTGGATGTTGGAGAAGGAGGCCTGGAGAGGTCATAAATTCTTCCCTCGCCGTTATTGCCGTATAACCTCCAGTCTACTCCGGCAACAATGTTGTTAAGCATGCTTCCGATCTTGAATGACCTGTTGCCGGATAGCTTACTGTCAAAGTAATAGGGCTTCCCGTCAATAGTCAGGTCGCTCATATAAGATGACGGAAGTATGGGAACCTCATTTTCACCCGGCTCAAGTGCTACAGGCTGCGGTTGGGCCCCTGAGGGTATCTCCTCAAGCTCAAGCTGGTGGCCAACCTGATGCTGAATATTACCTGACACCATAAAATTGAGATTGGTGAACAGCAGTGAATTAAGCGCCCATTTAGCGTTCAGGTTCATTGATAATCCCTTCTCATTTGCTTCATACTCTTCAATTTCGAGCATGTCAGGATCATTCTTGCTGATATCGATTGTCTGGGTTGCCCTGGTTGAGAGGCTCAGTGTCAAAGGCCTGCCGGTCTTGAAAAAGGTGTTGTTCCAGATCAATCCTGCATTTAACCTGTTGAATGTCTTGTACCTGACTCTGATATCATCAAATGACTGTGTGAAGTCGAAATCGAGATTGAGAATCCCTGCTTTCTGGCCCAGACTAAATCCCTTTCCAGTGTAAAACTGTTTTATCTCCGGATCAATCTTGATCTTTGCAGTGAATGGCGTCTGGCCCTTTTTCAGGGTGACCTTTACGGCTCCGCTCAGCATATCTCCGTTCTCAACGCCGGCTATCCCTCTTACTACTTCAATAGTCTCAATATTATCAACCGGTATCTGCCTGACGTCTGTTCCACCTGAGGCTGTTGTGGCAAAGCCGGCCGTCACTCCTGTCGAAGCGGTGGTTGTTTTCAGGAACTGCATGTTGGCATCATTGGACACAGGAGCTCCGTCTACAATCAGCAATGTGCCAAGGCTGGCCATATTGTCGGCTCCGTACCCGTCCTCAGTAATTATCTCTCTGATGGTTAACTGCTTAGGTCTTGAGAGATCAGGATTCTGTGTTATTTGCCCTGGGAGCAGTTGCATCACATCCGACAGGTCAGTTGGCTGAACGTGCTGTATGGCAGCCTGCTCAATCATCGAGCCTGAAGCGAGCCTCCTTCCCTCTTTGGCGGTGACAACCACATCATCGATTGCCAGGGTCGCCTCGTCAATCAGGATATTCACCTGCTCTGACTTAAGAGGGAATGAAACGCTTTCCTCATGCTGGATAAAACCCAGGCATGAAACAACGATAGTATATGTGCCGGCCGGAACATTCCGCAGTTCAAAATCTCCTGCCTCACTTGTCGTTGCCCAGATATTCAGCTCCTTTAAGACCACGGTTGCCATCATGACCGGCTCACTGGTAGTCTTGCAGGTTACCTTACCATGCATTGAATGCTTCGTCTGGGCAGTGAGTGTCAGCCCGGCAAGAAGCATAACTAATATTGTCAGTAGCTTTTTCAAGGTACCCTTATTTGTTGTTTGGCTGTTTCTTTACGGAGAACTTATTCGGAAAAAACTGGGTTGCTGCAAGACCATAAATGCCAGTGATGCCTACTATCAGCAGGTCAGGGATGTTGGCTCCGATAGGCCATCCCCTTCTTCTGATCAGCACAATGGCAATGAATAGCGCGACAAGATTGACTATTACCCATCTTAAACCTGGTGAGGGCCTGAAGAAAAACCTTATAAAGGCCGAGTTGTCATCCTTAAGCCTTACCTCAAACGGGAAGATTGATGCAAAGGCTTTGCCTTCTGCTCTTTCATACAGCCCTTCCCACTCCTCGCTATGTGTGCCCACAACGTTGTACATGTCATCCACAGCTATTGCCTGGTACCAGTTTTCACCCAGAACTGTTATACATTTATTGAAGAGGTCTGCATTTATTCTGAAAACATGGATATCCGGATTAAACCCGTCAACAGGTAGTCTCTGGAGATCATAGACCTCATCCATTACCACAAATATACCATTATTTCGGGTAAAAACATAACAGTAAAACTCCCTGCTTCTCAGATCAACTGCCTCAATATATACAATGTCAAGTTTTTCCTCCATCTCAATCCTGACAACATATGGCTCTCCCTTTATCATCTTGATATGGAACAATGAGCCCTCGGAATCGGTAACGAAGTATCCTTCGTCGACAGACTTCCTGGTAGTTGGAAGACCGGCGATTATCTTTGCCGGGAAAACGAAATCCTCCTCAATAAGTGCATTGGTGAACAGTTCACTCTTCTCTTCATTTATCCTGTTCGTCTTTGCTACAATAAATTCCATCCTTTTTTCGATGCGGAAGTAATCATCAGGCATTGCCAGGTTGACTTTGCCGCTCTGTGATTCGAGCATCGGATAGAGTGTCGGCACAGGCGCATTTAGTTTACGGGGGATATAACGGTAGAATGAGGAGGCCCTGCTGATTGAGGGAGCCTCCATCCTGATTCCGTTAATGGAATCAGGCATTTCGCCGTCCGCCATCAACTGACGGAAATAGAGGAAGGGAAGCACTCTTTCATACTCATCGGAGGTAAACTCCTTACCCGAAGGATCGGTGCGCCTGGTACCGTCAGCAATAACAAAATCCTCAGTAATACAGCTGTAGTATATCTGCGGTGAGCGTGGCACCTTTTCAAAGACAGTCCAGTAAAATGCCGGAAGAGCTATTGAAGCAACAAGTACGGCTGTCAGAACTAGTATATATCTGCTAATCTTTATCATCTTACATCTCCCCTTTTCTAAATCTGTAACCAGAA
>JAKEGI010000223.1 GCA_022615595.1 Bacteroidales bacterium
CTGATATCTCTTTATGCCATATGCGAGTATCCGGAAATTTTTGGCGGTGCAGGTTGCCTCTCCACTCACCTGCCCATGGGAGGAGTAAATATCTTCAGAAAATTTGACAACCGGCTTGCAAGGGCATTCCGAAAGTATATAGCAACAAACCTTCCGGACCCCAAAAATCATAAGATCTATTTTGACTACGGAACAAAAACGCCCGACAAATGGTATGAACCCTACCAGAAGAAAGTCGATAAGCTGATGCATGCTTCAGGTTATAATGAAGAGAATTGGGTTACACTCAAATTTGAGGGAGCCGACCATTCGGAGCGTTCATGGAACAGTCGCCTTTCCGTCCCGATCATTTTTCTTCTGGATTAAGGGTTTTTTAACATTCTTTTTGAAGATCTGAGGTAAATTCCGGGGTTCGCTCAATCCGGATTAAAATACTTCATTGTAGTTTTATAGGATTGCATTACCACGTACATTAATTCTGCCTTATGATCAGATATAAATCGGCATCCTTTCAGATATGCAGGCTTCTGACGACTTTCATATTATATGCCTTATCACTGCTGACCCTGAGCGGACAGGACAGTTTCAGGCCCGGAACAATTATCGTGAATGATACAACAACGATGAAAGGGGAGATAAACGCTGTAGAGATCGAAGGAATAATTACCTCATGTTTATTCAGGGCTGGCACCTCAATAAATCCCGTATCCTTTACTCCTGCAGATATCCGCGGCTGGCAACTGAACAGTGGCAGGAGGAGAAGTTTACTGACAAGGGTATTCCTGAAGTCGACATTGTATCAATAAGACTCATAGACGGAGGAGGAGCTCTCTTTGAAGGAATGATTTTAGTAAACAGTCTTTATGCGGCGAACCTTTCGTCATAGGATCTGCCGCTTACATTACCACAGGTTTTAATCTGTCATTTGAATCTGATCTGTGGGTGTTTGATCCGGATTCAGGAAAATAATCATATCTTTCCCTTATGAAGACGGGGTTCCTGTTTGTTCTGCTATTCGTACTGCTTCTGACAATAGGCAGCAGTGGTGCCTCATGCGCAGAAAATAAAAGGCCAAACATCATAATCATCTATCTTGATGACATGGGTTATGGTGACCTCACAATTACAGGTGCAACAGGATATCAAACACCCAACATTGACAGGCTGGCTGCTGAAGGGATCTTTTTCACCCATTATCTGGCACCGCAGGCTGTCAGCAGTGCGAGCAGGGCTGGACTGTTGACAGGTTGTTATCCGAACCGCATCGGATTCAGCGGTGCGCTTGATCATGCATCAAAGAGTGGTATTAACCCGGAAGAGGAGACCATTGCTGAGATGCTGAAGAAGGAGGGGTATGCCACGGCTATCTTCGGTAAGTGGCACCTGGGCTGCCAACCGCAGTTTCTTCCCCTGAAGCACGGATTTGATGAGTTTTTCGGGATACCATATTCTCACGATATGTGGCCTTATCACCCCGTCACAAAGAATTACTACCCTCCACTGCCTCTGATTGAAAATGACAGTATCATCAATACCGAGCCTGACATTTCGCAGTTTACAAAGCAGTTCACACATAAGACCCTGGAATTCATCAGCAGGAACAAAGGAAATCCTTTCTTCATTTACCTTGCCCATCCGCTGCCTCATGTGCCGCTGGCTGCATCGGATGCCTTCAGGGGAAAATCTGAGCAGGGCCTTTACGGTGATGTCATGATGGAGATAGACTGGAGTGTGGGTGAGATAATAGGTACTCTTGAAAAGCTCAATCTGGACAGGAATACCCTGGTCATATTCACCTCAGATAACGGACCCTGGCTTAACTACGGAAATCATGCAGGCAGTTCAGGCGGCTTCCGGGAGGGAAAGGGAACGACATTTGAAGGCGGCCAACGCGTGCCTTGCATCATGTGGTGGAAGGGCACAATACCCGAAGGGTCCGTGTGCAACCGACTTGCGTCAGGAATCGATATTCTTCCAACAATGGCGGAGATCACCGGATCGTCTCTGCCCGCAAGACGCATCGATGGCGTCAGCTTACTACCCCTTATGAAGGGAGACCAGGATGCCAATCCAAGGCAGTCATTCTATTACTACTATCGTCAGAATAACCTGGAAGCGGTCACTGACGGTTTGTGGAAGCTTGTATTTCCGCATCATGGCAGGAGTTATGAAGGGTTCCTGCCAGGGAATGACGGTCAGCCCGGCGGAGCTGATGAGAACCGTTGGATTGAAGGAGGGCTTTACGACCTGAGACGCGATCCGGGAGAGAGGTACAATGTCTCTGATCTATACCCCGAAGTGGTTGCCAGGCTTGAAGAGATGGCTGATGCAGCACGTGATGATCTGGGTGATAACCTGCAGAATGCTCCAGGTAAAAACAGGCGTCTGCCCGGCAAGATTGATTAGTAGAGACGTTGCATGCAACGTCTCTACTTTAATTTCAGGTACCTGGCTGTGTAGGACGATTCGCATTCTGCCAGCTCTTCGGGTGTGCCTTCGAACACAACATACCCCCCTCTGTCACCCCCCTCAGGTCCCAGGTCTATGACCCAGTCAGCACACTTGATAACCTCAACGTTATGTTCTATGAGTATAACCGAGTGGCCGTGCTCAACCAGCGCATTGAGCGACTTCATTAACTTGTTTATGTCATGGAAATGGAGTCCGGTGGTGGGTTCGTCAAAGATGAAGAGAATCTTTTCACTGCTCTTCTCCTGGGCTAGGTAATAGGCCAGCTTGACTCTCTGGCTCTCACCTCCTGAGAGGGTGGAGGACGAC
>JAKEGI010000021.1 GCA_022615595.1 Bacteroidales bacterium
CCCTCAGCCTGAAGGGTATTTCATCAAGAATCATTTTGCCGGTCTCGACTTTTGAGACGTCGAAGATGTCATTGACAATAGTGATCAGCAGATCTGCGGAACGCCTCAACAGTAAGGCAATCTCTTTCGATTCCCCGGGGAGGTCAGAGCGTGAAAGCATTTCAGTCATACCCACAATGCCGTTAAGAGGGGTTCTTATCTCGAAGCTCATTCTTGCCAGGAGTTCAGATTTGGCTACGTTCGCCTCAGCCTCCTGCTTGCGTGCAGATTCAAGGGTTGTGACATCAATGAAGACCTCGAGGGTTGCCTCTTCTCCCTTGAAGACAACAGGTATATCGTTACGAAATACTATCCTGTCTCCCTGTGCACCGCCCAGCCTGATAATTCTGCCTTGTCCAAACTGTCCTGTGAAATCGCTTACATAATCATTTCGCGAAAGATCGGGAACCAGCATTCCCGTCATCTGCTCCTCCTTCTCATACGAGAAAAGTGCTGCAGCCTGCCGGTTTGCCCGAAGGATCTCGCGGTTAGCGTTGTACACAATTATGCCGACCGGCATCTGGTCAATAATGGAGATGAGCGTTGCCTCCGAGTCTTTTGCTTCGCTAAGCTGCCGCTTCTGTCTTTTGAAGCGAGACACGAAGAGATTAATTATCAGGAGGATCACAAAAATGGTTGCCACACCCATTAACGCAGCATTTCTTATAATATACTTCTGGAAGAAATCTGTCGGGGCAGAGAAGACGATCCCGAAATCAAGCCCTATTATGTTAATGGGATAGTAGGCAGATATAATCTCGTTTGACAGACCTCCGGCACGAACGGAGTGCACCACCCTTCCCGAAATACCTTCGTTAAGGTCTTCGGTTATCTTTCTTATTTCCGAATACCGGGCTTCGCCGGCATAGTTGTCGAACACCACCATTCCTGAGTCGTTCACCACCCATTGCCACTGGTTCTGTTCAAGATTATATTTTTCAAAAACACCTGAGAAGTATCTTTCAAAATCAATCGTAATGACAAAATTGCCCTGTACCTGGCCATCCTTTATTACCGGAAGATAAAATTTGTATTTGCCCCGCTCGTTCTCAAGGGTCTCGGAAGTATAGATTCGTGGCAGGGTCTGAGCGCGGTATGAACCGTCGAGCCATGAGTTCCTCTCTTCATCCTTGAAGAGTGTGTAAACGTCTCCGGCATTGTTGTAGAGCATCAACCCTACAATGATCTCCTCATATCTTGAGTAGTAGAGTTTGATTTTACCCTTGGCACGCTCATTAACCTGATCATCAGAAAAAAAGAGGGAGATATCATCGGAGAAATTAATTTCAGTCAGGTCGCTGACGATGTACATGCTTGTGTTGTCAATGTCAGATCCGACAATCCTTGCCTGCCTGTCAAGAAGCTTTACTGAATATTCAATCTGGTTCTTATACAAACTGTTATAAAAAACCAGATTAACAAGCATAATCAGCAGAAAGGCCGAATATGCAATTATCGTAATCTTCTTCATTGCGGGCTATTTTGTGCTGTAAAAATAAGGATTATCTGTATTTAGGGTTCTCTCCGAGCATCATGCTTACATAGCTTTTATATCTCCACTGTTCTATCTCGCCGGATGTAACAGCTGAACGGACAGCGCAGTCCGGCTCGCTCAGATGCCTGCAATTATAGAAACGGCACCCTGATGATTGCCTGAATATCTCCGGAAAGAAATGATATATCTCATTACGGTCGAAATCGATCACCCCGAATCCTCTTATCCCGGGTGTGTCTATAACATATCCTCCTCCCGGAAGAGGGTGCATCTCAGGGAAGGTAGTCACATGCTTTCCCTGTTCATGAAATTCTGATATATCATCCGTCCTGAGTGAGAGCGACGGATTAAGCCTGTTAAGGAGTGAGCTCTTCCCTACTCCGGAGTTGCCCGAGATAAGGGTCACCTTGCCCTTGAGAGCCTCTTTTATCTGATCGATGTTAATGCCCTCTGTAACAGAAATAATATACCCCGGATAACCCACCTTCTCGTACACACCTTTGACCCTGAGAGCCATTTCCATCTCCTCAGCTCCGTAAAGGTCTGATTTATTTATTACCAGGGAGACCGGGATCCTGTATGCTTCTGCTGAAGCAAGGAACCGGTCAATGAACTCGACAGGGGTTGACGGCATCTTCAGGGTGACCATCAGGAATGCCTGGTCAATGTTGGCGGCTATTATCTGCGACTCTTTTGATAGATTTGATGCTCTGCGTATTATATAGTTGAGTCTTGGTGTGAGTGCGCATATGACTCCGTCGTGCTCGTCAATTGTTACCCGGTCACCCACAGCAACAGGATTTGTGGTGCGGATGCCCCTGGTCCTGAATCGTCCCTTGATTGTACAGTCATGGACTGTGCCGGCATCATCAAGTACCCTGTAGCGGCTGCCTGTCGACTTGATAACTGTTCCCTCTCTCAACTGCCTCACCTTTAGGATAAAAATAAAAAAAGTGATGTCAGGAATGCCCTGACACCACCTCTATATCATATACTCACATGAGCTTTTCAATATTCAGCAGCCATGAGGAAGAAAGGCTTCATCTCAAAGTTGGAATAGTAAGGTCTAAGCCTTTCAATATTGTAGTATTCAGAAACCTTTACAACCTTCTTGGAAGAGGTAACAACATCTATCGGAACGTTATCATAGCGTCCATTCTTGAGAACGACAACACGTCCATGTATTCCCTTCATTATCAGGTCAAGCGCCAGGTTTCCATAAGCCATCGGCACTATTGAGTCTACTGCATCGGGATCGCCGCCCCTGACCATATAGCCCAGCTTCTGAGTGATGACATTGATAGTGCGTCCCTTGTTGAATTTTGCTGAGAGCTCCTTCAGTTCTGATGAGACGACATCACCAATTCCACCAAGCTTAGCATGACCGTATGCATCCTTTTCGGCATTTTCAAACACCATTTCGCCACCACGGAACATTGCTCCTTCCGAGATAAGAACAGTAGCATATTTGCTCGGGTTAAGGTTACGATCCTCAACAAGCAGTTTGGTAAGTTGCTCAATATCAAATTTATACTCAGGGATGACACATCTGTTTGCAGCACCTGCCATCGTCGGAAGCATCGCTGTAAATCCTGCGTATCTTCCGAAGACCTCAAGAACAAGCAGCCTCTCATGTGAACCGGCAGAGGTTCGGAGACTGTTCGTCATCTGTATCGTACGTGTAACGCAGGTACTGAATCCTATACAGTAATCAGTCCCCGGTACATCATTATCCATTGTCTTGGGAATGGCCACAACCTTCACACCCTGTTTGTAGAGATGCACACCATAGCTCAGGGTATCGTCACCTCCTATCGGTATCAGGTAATCAATGCCAAGCCACTCGAGGTTCTTTATAACCTCAGGAGTAAGGTCATTCACCTCATTCTTATAGCTATCCCTGAGATGCTCAGGAACTGATGCCCTGACGACATGACTGGGCCTGGTCCTTGATGTATGGAGAAATGTGCCTCCGGTTCTGCCTGATTTATTTACGATATCGTCTGTAAGAAGCTGGAAACAGTCGCTGTTGTCAACTTTCGGATCTCTGATAATCTCAGTAATCCCGGCCCATCCTCTTCGTAGACCGATGACCTTATAACCTTCCCTGTTTGCCCTGATGGTGACAGCTCTGATTGCCGGGTTCAGACCCGGTACATCACCGCCACCGGTAAGGATCCCGATCACTCCTTTGATTTTCTTCTGATTTGCCATATTGTGTTACTGTTTGTGTGTTTGAATGCAGGCGGTAAAAGTAGGACTTTTCAAAATCATATCAAAAGGAGAGTGACCTGCTCCTTTAATTTTTTAATATTTTTGAAGAAAAAGCGAATGGATAAAAAAGAGGAGCTGAGATAGAATATGAAAAGGGTTGTAATCACTGGTGCCGGAGGACTTGTTGGAACAAACCTGGTCGAACTTCTCCCGGACGGAGGCTATGATGTTGTTCGTCTTACCCGCACCAGGAACAAGGGAGACAATTATAAGTCATTTCAGTGGGATCCGGAGAGAGGTATTTACGACCAGGGTGCTTTCCGTGAAGGCGACGTAATAATTCATCTTGCCGGTGCAAATACCGGAGAGAAGCGATGGAGTCGCAGACGCAAGAGAGAGATTCTTGGCAGCCGCATCAACAGTGCACAATTGCTCTTTGCCGCAACGGTTGCAAAGGACATTCTTCCTTCAGCCTTTATATCTTCTTCAGCAACAGGCATCTACGGCTCAGTCGTCTCCCGGAGGATCTTCACCGAGACTGATCCTCCGGCGTCCGGTTTTCCTGGAGAAACATGCCGGTTATGGGAAGCTGCGGCAGATCCGTTTGAAGCTGCAGGTGTCAGGGATGAAATTTCGTAATTATTTTTCTGTACATGAAAGATTTACAGATGTTTTGCAGCACAATCAATTCTGTTGGACCAATGATTGACGGATCGGTAAATTTACCGCCTTTAACCTAATTGATCACAAGTCTGTGTGATGAGTCACCAGTTGTGGTGGTGAACTTTATTATGAAGACCCCTTTCCCAAGGTGAGAAAGATCTATTTCCCTCATTCCTTCAATTTCTGTTTCATACAGTTTTATTCCGCCGGTGCTGAAGACCGATATATTGGTTTTGCCCGTTGCAGGCACTGTAATCACGCCTCTGCCGGGGTTGGGGTAGAAAGTTCCGGGGTCAGATAATACTCTTGTTTCATCCGGCACCTTTTCGAAGATAAAGTTGTCAATGACAACTCCCTGTCCGGTGGGGCCTGCTTTAAAACCGAAGTAGTGAGTGCCGCTGAAAGCAGCCTGGACGATTGCCCTGTAGAATATCTCTTCAGTATAGCTGAAGTTCCTGGAAGAGAAGAGGCTGAGCTGTTCAATTGCTCCGTCATACCGGCTGTTTCCCCCCTTCAGGAAAAGCGACTCTTTTGTTGAAGGGTCAAGATTCCGGTAATTGAATCTTATCGCGTACTTCTCTCCTTTGACAAGCGTAAAACCGGGGGTAAAGAGAATATTCTCATCTGCTGATGTAGGCTTCAGAATCAAGGCAGGATCATTCTGTGATACACCCGGTCTCCATCCCTCCTCTTCGAGGCTTGATCTCCATCCCCTGGGCAACGAAGTGACCGCATCATCAAATCCCTGCATGTAAGGAAATTGTGAAAGGGTGTAAATACCTGATCTCTTTTCTCCGGAGGCAGGCAGGGAGTAATTGTTATTCTGACTGTCTGTCACTGCCCAGACTGAATAATAATAGATCTCATCGCCATCAATACTCTCATCGGTAAAACTCGTGAAACTGCCGCGGTAGACAATCCTGCCGGCTGCTCCTATGGTGTCTCCCGTTTTGTAATATTTGCCTTCGAGAGGCTGCAGGGGGCCGGCCTCTTCTGAGACTGCAGCAATAAACTCTCCGGAGCTTACCGATTTCCAGGAGACAGACATGCCATAATCGCTTACCGGCACCAGGTCAAGGCCGACAGGACGGTCAATATTCACCGTAAAAATTATGCTGTCACCCATATTTCTTATGTCACTGATATCTATGCCTGTCTGTGTGCCGTCCTGAAGAAAGGCATACGGGTTGGTGCCGTCGCTGAATGAAGCTGTTGCATCGGTTCCGGGCAGTACCGCAGACGAGACCGTGCCATCATACGAGGGTGTGCCGTTTTTCCTGAAAACATATACCTCGTCGGGCGGGCCCGATGCGTTACCCCTGTAGCGCTGATCGATTCGCTGAATGATCATTCCTGATGCAGGCAGGGTACCCTCATACATCCCCTCTTTTTTCCTGTACTCCACCACAAAAAACTGGTCAGGGCTATAGGGTGTCCTGATAATATAAGCGTTTCCCTCATCGCCTCCAAGCGGTTTAAGGGAGTATGTTCCTGACTTCCTTATCTCAGGAATTTTATCGAGCCAGCCTCCGTATTTATATTTCATCCATGCTCCGGGATGTCCCCTTCCGCTTGCCATGAGATCCCACGGCCCTACCGGCACTGACTTGTTGTCATAATGATAAAGGTCCGGGGCACCCAGCAGTGAGTGGAACATTTCATGAGAGAGTGTACCCACTGTGACATTTTCAAGCTGGAAGGTATAACTGTTGACGGTAAGGGCACCGATCATAACGGTACGTGTATAGAGAGTCCATCTGTGAGGCCAGAGCAGTTCGCTCCATCCGTCAGGAGACCCTTTAACCACAAATGATATGTTGTCAACCTTTCCGTCCTGATTGATGTCGAAATTCACATTTTCAGGGAGCGTGTAGTTTTGAGTTGCCCATAAAACTGCCCTTTCAAGCAACCCGTGTTCGCGCGAAGTTCTCTCATTGCTGTCCTTGTAACCCGACGGGTTGTCAGTGGCGTCATGAGGCTGATAGTATGATCTCTTGTTAACATCAGTGAACCATATGTTTTCTGTAGCTCCGCCGGGGAAATGATGGCTCACAATATCCATTTTTCCGTATGATGCCTCTTTGTAATAATATCTCAAAGAGCTTTCCGTGAGGCTGTTGAACCGTTGATCGTAAACTGATCTCATGACTGTGAAATCCGACTCGCCGCTGAACCTGATATAAATAACCAGGTTATTGAATGTCTTCGTTGATTTTGCCGAGGGAAGTTCTTTAAGGGATACGGTCGTCGCGGCCATCTCTCTGTTATGTCTGTCACGCCTGGCCTCGACCCATGACGGTATCATAACGGTTGTCACCCCCGGGTTTTTTGAGTGATCGATCTCTCCTGCCCTGATGCCGGTAAATTTGAATTCGTCGCCCTCCTGTGCCAGGTAATAATAATAGCCGTCCGCTCCTTTTTTCAGCGGAAGACCTTTTGCGTCATGGAGGTAATTGAAGAATTCGTCACCAGAGATATAGAGCTCTATCACCCTGCCGTCAGGAAGCGATTTTTTTACCGGGACAAAACTCAGCGGGGAAGAAAAAAGTGATCCGGCAAAAAGCAGAAAGGTGTATATGAGAAAAGTGCGCCTCATGATTGTCATGCCTTAACTTTCCCGCTGTTCAGCCTCGCTTTGATATAACCTCGAGCATTTCCGGGTCTGTGATCTCTATCGTCCGCCCGTATGATTTGATAATCCCGTCACGTCTGAATTCCGAAAAGGTACGGATGACGTTCGCGGCGCTCATGCTTATAAAATCAGCTATCTCCTTTCTTGAAACAGGCAGGTCAAACACTTTTGAATGATAAATTTCCCTTGAGAAATAGAGCAGGACATAGGCTACCCTCCCGGCCAGGTTGCGGCTTCGTATCTCAAGGCCCAGTGA
>JAKEGI010000224.1 GCA_022615595.1 Bacteroidales bacterium
ACAGCCTGTGTTCGGCTGCCGGCAGCGGCCAGGGCAAATGACTCGAGCCTGGGAATAACGGCAGTCACGTTCGGATCACCCTCTATAGTGCTGATGACTGCCGGATCAATGACAAAGCCGTTGTCAAGGTTCGACTCATCCATGTAATCAACGTGCTGGAGCTGCAGATAACCTGAGTATGATTCAATGACATCCCTGTACATCTTCTCATAGGTCCCTAGCTGGAATGATCTCATTACCAGTGCGAAGAACACCGCAAAAAAGATTGAGGCGGCAGTGATGATCGTCCTTCTTTTGTTTCGCCAGAGGTTCCTCCAGGCAAGCTGATAGTCTTTCATACTGATAACCCTTTCATTAACATGATGTTACCTTATGTTTTTCATATTCTGCTGTGAAAAGAAACTCTCCTCGAGTTTGATGTTGAATTTCACCTCCAGGATCTTGAGAACGGTTTTATGGCCCTCCTCTTCTGCCGGCACCAGCTCTATGATGGAAGGGATGAATCGCCCGTCCATTGTCTTAAGGTCTGTGCCTCTCTCGGTGCGGACAAGGTATCCGTCCTCATCATATAACTCTGCCCTGAGGACTATGAATTCCTTCTTGTCGACCCACCATACCTGGTGGCCCCAGAGAACGTCAGCATCCTCCTTTGCCATAAGCCTGATCTTATGGCAGAGGCGACCGTCAACCTCCTCGTCTCCTTCAAGTGAGTGGGTATAGTCATCCACCACGGATGATTCCCGGAGGATGTCATCATTGGTGTAGTCGGAGCCCATCCATCCCTGTGACATCATCGAGGGGGGGAGCTTTATCAGTCTGTTGATTGCCGGGTTCCAGCTCCACATCTCAGTGCCCCGCTTAAGGAATGTCTGGCCCTTCTCGCGGGCCGGGGCGGTTATGAGCGTGAGGGCGTAGTCATCTTCAAGCGACCATGACCTGAACTCCACCGTCCTCTGCCAAGTGGGCCTGACGATGGTCATGCTCATCACGCTGTAGCCTGACATCTCCCCGTTAAACTTCTCGTCTGCCTTCCTGACTATCTCCGTGGCAGTGAGCTGCTGAGCCCCGGAGGGCATGCACACCATCATCAAAGCGGCATACTGCATTGCAGTGAGCAACCTGTTCAAATTAGTTGTCATCGGTATGTTTTTATTATAGCTTCAATGGTTCTGTCAAAGTAATCACCCGGGTAGAGATCATCCGAATAAATGAAGTTGATGGCAAAGCCCTTAACCGTATTGGTGAACATCAGCATCTCTGTCACCGGGTCGTAATCCGGGCCCTTCATCTCCTGCTTCCTTCTGAAATAGTCAGACATCTGTGCGGCAATGTTTTCAGTGAACTGCGGCAGAGGCTTCCCTGCAACACTCAGGGTTATCGTCCCGCTGCCGAAAATGTTTTCATATACGTCGCGCTGCAGCATTATTCCGAGGAGCAGCCTCCAGAACTGGCTTTTCTCCTTCAGCAGGTTAAAAACCTTACGGACAAAGAGCTCGAATTCGTCTTCAGTCAGATAACCGTCATGATTGGGGTCAAAATGACCGTAGATTTCGAAAAGGGACCTGTTGATTATGCCGGCCAGCAACTCCTCCTTGCTCCTGAAATAGTTGTACATCAGGCCCTTTGAGATGCCTGCATGTTTTGCGATCTGGCTTATGGTTGCAGCGTGAAACCCGACATTTGCAAACTGTTCAAGGGCTGCATTCATGATCAGGTTCTTCTTCTCCTCCCTGATCTCTTCGAACTGCTGTGACGTTCTCGGTGACATGATCTGCTGATTTATTTAATACCAACCTGGATCAATAGTACATATAATTTATGACTGAACGCTTAGTCAAAGATAAAACAGGATTTTTATAAAAGCAAATTTTTCGGTAAAATTTTTGTTTTCAGGGTAATTTTTTCCCTGGCTTGAGTATAAACAGGAGTGATTTTCAAAGGATCATCATAGCAGAAAGTCTTCAAAATTGTCCGGTGTGATTACAGTTCCGGGGGATCCGGGATATGATTCAGTAAAAGCAACCGGCAAGTTTAATTTCTTTCCGGGCTTCCATTTGAACTCATAAGCCCGTAACTGGCCATCTCTTTCTTCAATATAATCTATCTCCTGCTGATCATGCGTTCGCCAGAAATACCTGTTAGCCCAGATTCCAGAATAATGAATGTGTTTTTGGCGTTCAGAAATGAGAAAGTTCTCCCACAGAGCCCCGGTATCATTTCTTAACTCCGGAGGGTTGAAGTTTGCTATCAGTGAATTACGGATGCCATTATCATAAAAATATATCTTCCGGGCTCTTTTGAGCTCCTTGCGCAGGTTCCGGCTGAATGACCCAAGTCTGAATATCACGTACGTCTTTTCCAGCAGCTGGATATATTTCTCTACTGTTTGGTTGTCAAGATCCAGATTCATTCCAAGTTCATTGTATGAGACTTCATTACCTACCTGAAATGCAAGAAGTTGCAATAACCTGACAAGCTTTTCCGGCTTCCGTATTTCATCAAGCATAAGAATATCCTTATACAGATAGCTGTCTGACAATTGCTTCAGCAATTCCTTCTCTTGCCCGGGAGAGTTTACAACCTCAGGATAGTAACCATATACAAGCCTGTGAAAAAGAAGTCTCTTCTCATTAAGAAATCCATGATGACCAGCCATCTCTGCGAAACTGAATGGGAAAAGATTATATTCCCATTTCCTTCCCGTAAGCGGCTCATTTATCTCATTCGCCAGGTCAAATGATGAGGATCCTGTTACCACAAGCTGCACTTCGGGAATCTGGTCAGTGATCAGCTTTAGTTTCAGGCCAATGTCTTTTATTCTTTGTGCTTCATCAATAATGACCATTCTGCTGTTACCAAACAAAACTTTAAATCTTGTCGAAGATGGTCCATCAAAAAGAGCCCTGACATCAGGTTCATCTCCGTTCAGCCATAGCGAACCATCCAAACCTGAAAACATCAATTTCAGAAGAGTGGTCTTTCCAGTTTGTCTTGCTCCTGAAATAATGATTGCTTTTCCTTGATCCAGTTTTTCTTCGATTTTTTTCTGAAGGAATCTGACTATCATGTTACCAAATTTAATGATTATATTCGCAAATATAGCATTATTTTTGCGATTACGATCAGTAATTTAATATAAATATATGCATTAGATTTGACTGGGTCGGTCAGAACCTTTTTATAATTGATTTGCTTTCAGAACGTTTCAAGCAGTCTGACTAGCCTCTCCCGCTCAGTGGCGCCCGGGGCAGAACGCAGAAGGTCATTGAGCCAGGTTCCGTACATGGGATTGGGAAGCACAATGTATTTTGTGCCGAAGAGACGGCGGTCGGCGTCAACAGCTGCAAAGCCGTGGTCAGGACCCCGTTTTTCGTAGGCACCGCTGTGGTCAGCCAGGTTGTCCCCTACCAGTAACAGAATCTCATAGTCCTTTTCGATTAACGAACGCCTCTCCACCTTTGAAGAGGTTGTCTCCTTAAGCAGCATATGCGTGCTGTCGGTATTGACAAATCCCCATGCCGCCATGTTTTCAATCGTCGGACCCATCTCTTCCACTGTTCTGTTGGAAACATAGAATACCTCCACACCAAGCGAATCCGAATACCTGGTGAACTCCACCGCACCCGGAAGAGGCCTGGCGCGTGCCAGCTCCACCCACCGGAACCAGTCGTCATTGTTGAATGACTTCTTCTCAAGCACCTGCCATCCCTGGAAGGGGGAGTTGTCAAGCAGGGTCTCGTCAATGTCAAGCACCACTGCAGCAGGCTTCGTCCGGCCAGCCCATGCCAGGTTTTCGGCAAGAGCGATCTCCGCAGTGCGGAAACACTGGTAGTAAAGGGCCCTCATCTCAGCCGACTTCTGATACCAGAGAGTGGAGAGGATCAGCTGGTCCTGCGACTCCCCCTGAGTTACCTTGCCGCTCCTCGTGCTGCTGCATGAAACCAGGATTACTGAAAAGACAATGGAGATAATCTGCTTCATATGTTTTTATGTTACTGAATATGAGCTATATGCTAGCCATGAAATTGCCCGGGGCCAACTTCCTAAATAACAAATAATTGTCTGACCCTGCCAATTATATTGTGAAAGATTTTTATCTTTAACAGGTTATATCAAAACGTAATCTGCAATGTCTACACTAAAGCTGATGCTGGGGATGATCCCTTCCACTTCTAAAATTGAACTGGAAGAGAAAGCCCTGATAGCCGAATTGGAAAAGATGATCTCCTTTGCCGGTTCCGCAACGCTGGCCAGATATACTGAACTGCATGAGAGTGTCAATTCTGCCTCCTTCAAGCAAAAGAAGAGAGAGATTGAATCTCTTTCCTACAAGGGATCTGAAGAGTATGCCAGGGAGAAGGAATATCTCAGCCTGAAGAAGTCCAAAGACATTGTTCTCTATTTCAAAACGGAAGGTAGCCAGCCGCTTAAGAATTTCACCGCACTGGAAGGATCGTCGAAGATAAAAGAGATAGAAGACCTTGAAAGGTATATCCAGTCTCCGGAATTCAGGATGAAAGAGAAGATGAAACCGATCACATTCAAGAGCACCGAGGAATATGGCAGGTGGCTTGAATACAGGAAGCTGAAGGGCGACAGGGAGGTTAAAAAGAACCTGAATCCTGACAAGGTCCGCAAGTTTGAAGAGCTTAAGATATTCATCACTTCAGCAGCCTTCCTTGTAAAGAAGAATATGAAGCCGGTGACATTCAAGGATACCCCGGAATATCAGAAGCTGCTCGAGTTCCGCAGTAAACGGGGTGCGTCTGATGTAACCTCCTACTACAAATTCAAAGCTTCGAAAGAACTGGCCAACTACCTTCAGGTGAAGGATTCCGCCCGGCTGAAGAGACTCTTCGAGTTGCAGGAATACCTGAAAACCAAAGAGTTCACTGAGAAGAAAGAATATCTTCTCGACAAAAAACGGTTTGAAAAGAGTGAAATGTTCAGGGAACAGAGGGAATACAATGACCTTAAGAACTCTGCCGACATCAAATGGTATTTCAGTGTAAAAGACTCAAACAAATTTGATTACCTCAGGCAGCGTGAGCTGAAATTCAGTGATGAGTTCGAAGGCACTGCTCCGGACAATACGAAGTGGCTCAACAGGTACTACTGGGGTGACAAGCTTCTTCACGACAGCTACAGTATTGCAACGGATCTTCAATGTTATACTCCTTCTGATAACTTCGAGGTCCGCCACAGTGTGCTGAGAATCATAACCAAACCGCAGAAGACCACGGGCAAAGTGTGGGACCAGGAGAAGGGTTTCTACTCAAAAGAATTCTCCTTCACATCAGGGATTATCAACACC
>JAKEGI010000225.1 GCA_022615595.1 Bacteroidales bacterium
TCCGAGGTCCTTTTCCTCAACCAGGCTCATCTCATCGTGTCCTGCTCCTATTGCTGGTCAGGCTCCGGCCATGGCACACGGTCCGACTGGTAGAAGTCGACACCCATTATTTTAAGACGCTCCCCGTGTTTTGCGAGTCTCTCACGGTAGTCAACCCAGTCTCTTTTCAATGCCGGGGTCCATCCTATCTCGGCAATTCCGGCAAGACGTGGGAAGACCATATATTCCAATTCGTCAATGTTGGTTATGGTCTCAGTCCACAGAGGTGCTTCAACTCCCAGAATATTATCCTTTCCGACGCCATCGACAAGTGTGGCCGGATCCCAGTCATATGCATCGTCAACTTCTATGTATGCCGCCCAGTGCAGTCCGAGCTTTGTTGTTGTGTCATATTGCATATCGAGATAGGTCTTTATTGCAGGCGAAAAGAGAACTTTTGCCCCCTGTTCAACAGCCTTTTGTGCATTTGATGCCTTTGCCCAGAATTGTGCCACAGAACCCTCTGCCAGCCTGGTTGTTGCAATTTCGTCCCATCCGAGAACACTCTTGCCGTATTTGCTGACGATCTCCTGGGCCTTTTCCATGAAGAAGAGATAATCCTCCGTCTTTGTCGAATGCGACTCATCTCCTCCGATATGGATATAGGGTCCGGGTGTCAGCTCCGAAAGCTCCCTAATCACATCATCAACAAACTTGTACGTTACATCCTTTCTGACACAGAGAGAGCTGAACCCAACCTTAATCCCGGTATAGAGTTCCCTGGCCTTCCCGTCACAGTTCAGCTCGGCATAAGATGCCAGCGCCGCATTGGTATGACCCGGCATATCAATCTCGGGAACTATTGTGATGTGGCGCTCATGTGCATACTTCACTATGTCTGAATACTGCTCCTGCGTGAAAAAACCGCCCTCGCCACCGCCAACCTCAGTGCTTCCGCCATGAGCTGTAAGGTTTGGCCATGATTTTATTTCAATACGCCAGCCCTGGTCATCAGTAAGGTGAAGATGCAGAACATTTAACTTATAGTATGCAATAAGGTCAATAACCCGCTTAACCTCTTCAACACTGAAGAAATGCCTGGCAACATCGAGCATCATGCCCCTGTATGAATAATCAGGATAGTCGCTGATTACACCGGTCGGCACCATCCATGGTCCCTCACCGGATGTTGAGAGTTCGATTTCCGGAGGAAGCAGCTGCCTGATGGTCTGAATAGCCCGGAAGGCTCCCGCTGGGTTCACGGCTGAGACCTGCATAACCTTTTTGCCGATGGCCAGCTCATAGCTTTCATCGGCAGGGTTTGTTCCGTCACCGGTTAAAAGGAAAAAGATACTCCCCCTCTTCGGTTCACCTGAGGTTTGTATAATCTCCATTTCGAATCCTGTTGCAGGCTTAAGCCTGTCTGCAAGGTGCTGTGCCACCTGCCTCAGCTCTTCAGATTCACCCTTAATATAAATGTCGGTGTTTTTGCTGATCGTGAAATATCCTCCCGTGGCTGTTACTGAAACCGGCGCAGGAATAACCGACTCCTTTGTCAGGTCTGAAGGCTCCTGTTTCTTGCACGAGCCAAGACTTATGCCCAGAGATAAGGCAACTATTGCCATACTTACATAACTTTGTTTCATGTTGATGTTAACTTTGATTATTTGAGAAGTCAAGATATAAATTTAATTTCAACCATAACAGGTTAATCAGGTATGTTCCGTGATCCGTTTACACAATTTGCCCGCTGGTACAGTGAGAGAGCTGCCAGAGGGACAGCCTATCCTGACTCATTCAGCCTTGGCACGGCAGATTCATCCGGGTCGGTGTCAGTCAGAACCGTACTTCTAAAAGAATATGGACCTGAGGGCTTCGTCTTTTTCACTAATTATGAAAGCAGGAAGGGGTACCAGCTGTCTCAGAACCCGGCGGCAGCAATGCTTTTTTACTGGCCTGAATCATCAAGGCAGGTACGAATTGAAGGCATAGTGTCAAGAATTCCTGAAAATGAATCACTAAATTATTTTATGTCTCGCCCCCGTGAGAGCCAGATCGGGGCATGGGCAAGCAACCAGAGCACGACCATCCCCGGAAGGTCCTTTCTGGAGAAGCGGTTCGCTGAGTTCGAAGAGAAATTCAGGGGGAAAGATATCCCTAAACCACCGTACTGGGGCGGATACAGGATCATACCATCATGGTTTGAGTTCTGGCAGGAGGGAGAACACCGGCTTCACCACAGAACTGTTTTCAGACTTGAAAAAGGGAAATGGACCAGGTACACATTGGCACCTTAATACAACTGCAGGATCGAAAAAGAATAATTGGTATACCTTAGCAGGTAAAAGGCGTAGCAATGACAGATGGTTACAAAGCACATATCAGCGAACCTGTTGATGCAGTAATTCTTTGGGTTGACGGCAGTGACCCTCTGCTGGCAGAAAAGAGAAACAAATACCTCAGCGAAACCAGTCTTGTCAATCATCGCGGAGCATTATCAACCTTCTATGCTTCGAACAATGAGATCAGGTACTGCCTGTTTTCAATCCTGAAATTCGCTCCCTTTGTCAGAAACGTTTTTATTGTCACAGATGGTCAGGACCCCAACCTGTATGAGGATGTAAAGAACCACTTTCCCACAAAATCAGGCTCGCTGAAGGTGGTTGATCACAAAGAAATATTCAGCGGATACGAGCAATATCTGCCTACCTTCAACAGCACCTCATTATTGTCAATGATGTGGAGAATAAAGGGTCTGTCTGATAATTTTCTCTTTTTCAACGATGATATGTTCATTATAAGAGAGACCAGGCCGGAGGACTGGTTCAGGAATGGCAGGCCGGTCCTGCGCGGCAAATGGCTCATTCCTCCCTATAAAAAGATGCTTAGCAATTATTTCAAGATTCTGATTAACAGATACCTGCGTAACAATCCGGACTATCAGCCAAGGCTTTCATTCTATCTGCGTCAGTGGAATGCAGCTTCCCTGCTCGGAATGAAAGTGAGATATTTCTTCCACTGTCACACGCCGCACCCGCTGAGCCGTGTCAGGCTGCAAAATTATTTCGCTGACAAATCGTGGTTGCTCGAGAGAAATATTGCACCCCGCTTCCGGAGTCCGGAGCAGTTCCTGATGACATCGCTGGCCTACCACCTGGAGATACTTGACGGCAACAGGCAAACAGAAAAACTCGGGCTTGGTTATCTGCATCCCTACTACTCAAAAAAACGAATGGAGAGAAGAATGCATCGCTGCGAAACTGACGGGGAGATGAAATTCATATGTGCACAGAGTCTCGATATGTTCAGCACTGAAGAACGTGAAAGAATATTCGCATGGATGGACAAAATTCTTGGCATTGAAGTACCCAGATAATCGAAATTAATTCTACCGGAAAAATATTTAAAATGACTGACAAGCCCTCTTCTGAAATAGATAATCCTATCGATGTGGTTATTGCATGGGTTGACGGCAGCGACTCACGGTTAGCTGAAAAAAGAGACCGGTATCTTGGACTGACAGGTGGCAATGCCCATCCGGGAGCGCACCCAACCCGCTTTGCTTCGATAAATGAAATAAGATATTGCGTTTTATCTGTTTTCAGGTTTGCCCCCTTCGTGAGAAATCTCTATATCGTAACCGACGGCCAGGATCCTGACCTGTATGATGATATTAAAACCTGGTTTCCGGATAGGGTGAGTTCAGTAAAAATTGTCGATCACAGCGAAATTTTTGAGGGCTTCAGTAGCTGCCTTCCGACATTCAACAGTATCTCAATTGGCAATATGATCTGGAGAATTAAGGGTCTGTCTGATAACTTTGTATATTTCAATGATGATACCTTCCTGATCAGGAGGGTAGAGCCCGAAGATTTCTTCATTAAAAACAGGCCCGTATTGCGTGGAAAATGGGTTCCGGCTCCGCTCTTCAGAGTTATGTGGAACATTTTAAGAAAATCTTACAATAAATATATCAGGAACAATCACGGATATCAGCCAAAAGCCTCATTTCATCTCGGTCAGTGGAATTCCGCCTCACTGCTCGGTCTGAAATGGAGGTATTTTACAAACAGTCACACACCCCATACAGTTAACAGAAAAACGATTGAAGATTTTCTCAGTCGCAATAAGCCGTTGCTGGAGAAAAATATATCTCACAGGTTTCGCCATCACTCCCAGTTTACTTTCATTTCGCTCTCAAACCATCTGCAGCTCCTGCGGGGGAACAGGCTGATCGCCAGTCCCGACCTGGCATATCTGCAACCCTATAACCGTCCGAAGGATTATATTGACAGGAAAATCAACCTTTGCGAAAAGGATAAACGCATCAAATTCATATGTGTTCAGAGCCTGGAGATGTGCGGAGAAGAGGAGCAGGAGAGACTTCTCGGCTGGATGAAGAAGAGACTGAAAATAGAACAGAATTAACTATTCCGGCGGCAATAAGCATTCTTACTCTCCGTATCATAACATTTGATTATTTTCTCTGAAGTGAATAGAGATCCTCTATCTCTTCTGCCCACAGCGTCTCATCCGGGGTCTCGAGTATGAGAGGCATATCATCAAAGCGAGGATCGTTCATGATAAGACTGAATACCTCATCGCCTATCTCCCCCTTGTGCAGGCTGTCATGCCTGTCAACGCGGGTGCCGAACGCTTTCTTTGATTCATTGAGATGCATCCCTTTCAGGAATTGGAATCCTACGACTCTGTCAAACTCGTCAAAGACCTTTTTGAAGCCTGCAGCGTCAGACAGGTCATATCCTGAGGTAAAAGCATGACAGGTGTCAATGCATACCCCCACTCTGCTCCTATCTGTGACTCTGTCAATAATATATCTGAGGTGCTCAAACCTGTAGCCCAGGTTGGTGCCCTGTCCCGCCGTATTCTCAATGACGGCGATGACTCCTTTGGTTTCTGAGAGAGCAAGGTTTACAGACTCGGCGATAAGGTCAAGACTCTCCTCTTCAGATATTTTTCCAAGATGACTTCCGGGATGAAAATTAAGTCTGTCAAGACCCAGCTGTTCACAACGCGTCATCTCGTCAATGAAAGCTTCGCGTGACCTGAGCAGTCCCATATCGTCAGGGTTGCCGAGATTGATCAGATAGCTGTCGTGCGGCAGTATCTGAAATGGTTTATAACCGTATTTATCACAGTTATTGCGGAAGGCTTCTATGCTGCTTCGCTGCAGTGGTGCTGAAAACCATTGTCTTTGATTTTTGGTGAAGAAGGCGAATGCTTTCGCCCCTATCTCATGAGCATTGACAGGAGCATTCTCAACTCCGCCTGATGCACTGATATGTGCGCCAACGTATTTCATAAGTGTAGTATTTGATAATCAAATTTACGGATTATTTAATCCCCGCAGGCCTCTCTATGACAAAGACATCAGAGAAGCCCATGCCGGCAAGCTCCGGATAATAGGGATAGGTCTCCTCCCTGTTGTAGAAGCCGGTTATTACAACCCTGAATGTATCCCACTCCTCCAAAATCTCAACCGGAAGCTTAAGCTTTCTCGCAATCTTGTTCTTCGCTCTCTCGGCCTGGCTGCGCTTGTAATAGCTGGCTGCATGAAGAAGGAATCTTGGGGGCAACACTACAGGAGCTTCTTCAATCACTTCGGGGACTGGTTTTATTACCTCTTCCTCTATTTCAGGCACAGCAGGTCTCTCCGTGATGATCTCTGTACCTTGTGCAGGAATTATTATGATGTCATCAAATCCGTACTTCCTCAGAACCGGCAGTAATTCTCTTACTTCATTTGTATCAGCAAGTTCTATCTGTACTTTATAAATACCATTCTCATTCTTCAGGGTCACCAGCTTCTCAGAGGCGGCAAGAAGCCTGTCAACTGTTGAGGTGCTCTCGTCTGCCTGGCTGAAGGCCCCCACCTGTATCGTCGTACCGGTGATACTGACAGGCTCAGCCCTTTCTGTAATGGTCTCCCTGACCCTGGCGATTGAGTCTTCCCTGACTGTGGTCCTGTAGTCTTGTTTTACAGCCCTGTTCATTATCACCCATATCTGGTTAATACCCTGCCCCTGTATGACGGGTATGTAAGAGTCAAGCTCTTCGCGGTCCCTGAATCCGGTTATGCGAACCTTCCAGAAGCCGTCCTCCTCAAACAATTCCACATTCTTATCGAGGGCTCCCTCGACTTTTTTCTTCATTATTTCGGCATAGGTCTTATTCTGGAAAGCGCCAAACTGAACGGCATAGTAATCTTCTGTGATTGTCACAAGTTCACGGACTACCTCATGTACAACCATGTAGGTGGTGTCTTTCTGCACTGAAGGCACAACAGCCACGGGCAGCACGACCGTGTCGACAGGCGGCAATATCTTCCTGAGAGTGAAATCAATATCCTCTACATAATCTCCTTCGAGGCTTGCTGTTATGGAGAACGGAACCGAATCTGGCGCTGAGGCCAGCTTAAGCCTCCTGAGCTGTGCAGTGTCAATCCGTGCATGATATGAGCCCGGGGCAAGTCCAAAGTAGCTGAAATAGCCATCCTCTTCAGTCAATGCCCTTGCTGCCAGCAGGTTTCTTTCAGCATCATAGATATTTACAATAATCCGGCCCAGTCCGTTCCTGGTACCCTTCTCCTCAAGCATGATCATACCTGTTACCTCTCCCATGACAGAAACGGGAACTTCAACCAGCTTAAGCATATTCGGATCAATTATAACGGCAAGTGATTTCTTTCCGATCCTCCAGGAGATATTGTCAAATCCTTTTTCGTCGATCTCGATAAAATACTTTGTGTATGGCTCAAGTCCCACAATATGTATTGCCGTATCTTTTTCGCTGTGTTCAACCCTTCCTCCGTTTGAGTGCACATTAAGACCTTTTGCCAGCGGCTCTCCTGCATCCCTGGTCCCGTTGGCATTCAGATCAAGGAATGCGATAACGGAGATGCCACCCCTTCCGACATTTGTGCGGTTATCAGGCCTGAAGTAATTCGTCGCCTTATCGTTAATGAAGCTGCCACGGGCATACTGAATAAAGGTTGTCCTGTTATTGCTCTGCCTTGCTGACACGCCGGTCTGGGCAAATGAGAAGTCATAACGGAAGCCCACCTCCCCAAGCCTGAGGCTGGTTTTAAAATTCTGCTCATAAGAGAGGTTCAGGTAGGCTTTCTCAAGAATACGCTTTTCAAGGGTCACTTTTGATGACAATAACTCCTTTTCAGAGAAGCTGTACTGTGCCTGAGGTATTAACACAAAACTGTAGGGCAACCTCACGGTCAGCGAAAGAGTGCTGAAGTAATTCGGGTCAACATCGGAAATAAAAACGGCATAGTTGGTAAGGTTGGCATGTACTCCGAATACTTGTCCTGCCAGCATCCATTCGGCATTTGTATAGTAGGAAAAGGGCACTACGATTTTTGAGTAGGAGACTCTTGAGTATGCAGAGAAGTTGCCAAAGCGGAGTGGAAGTGAAAGTGCGGCCCTGCGTTCTTCAAGATAGTTATACCTGATGGCTTTCTGGTCTTCAGTGTATTTTGTATAGTTGAGATCGAGCTGTATGTTGGATGGAAGACGATATGTGAGCAGTCCCTTTGCCCTTACTCCATAGGTGTATTCACCGGTAAGAAGTAAATTCCTGGTGACCCTGAGGGAGGCATTGGCAAAAGGCATAAGCGGCCCTGTAGAAACTGATGAAAGATATTCAATTCCACCCCCCACAGTAAGATTGTTTGCCACACCATAACTGACACTGGCCTTTGAGTAGCGGCTCCAGACAGAATCCTCCACAACTCCTGCGCTGAATGTGTATTCAAGAGTCTTTACAGGCAGGAAGTTATACGGTATAATGATATTTTGCTCGCGAATCCGCTCCTCTCCCCAGGGGCCATAAAACTTAAGCTTTACAAGGGTGTTTCCATAGACAAGCGGAACGTCAAAAGAAAAGAAACCCGAGCCGTCTGCCTCTTTATAGTCTACAAGCACATTGTTGACATATAACTCCACGGTCCATCCCGGTTCAGTCCTGTCGGTAAGTGTATATGAACCAAATGACCGTCTGAAGGTTGTAGGTGTGTTCGTGAGCTGAATTCCCACAACAGGGTCATAGATAGAGGCTGTAGCATTTGAGACTATCTTGCCGGCTATTATCTGTCGCAGAAGCTCCCGGTCATTGTTGACATGCCGCCAGAGATAATACTGCTGTTTCTCTGAAAAAGGCTGCCGGGAATGGTAATAGAGAGAGGCGGTAGCCTCACCGCCTGCAATGACTGCCCCAAGCGCCACATTCATTCGGGCCTCTGCCGGTCCGTCAACCTGCTCATTGGCATATATGGACCAGTCAGCCATCCCAAACCTGAAGCCAGGATAGGATCTGCCGATGGTGGTGTCAACTTCCGGATCTCCTTTGAGACGGGTAATGTTTTTCCGCATCTCTTCAAGTCTCATCTCACGTATTAACGGAAGTTCAATGTCTGAGTCAATGGTGACCGTCAGATCACGGAAATTGAATTTACAGTCAAGCCCGAATACCTTCCCGAACCAGGTTGACCTCAGGTATAGATTGGTCTCTGACCGCATAAGGTCTCCCTCTTCCAGCTTGAAGGTCTTGCCGGCGTATGTAATCATGTTTTTGGTTCTGTCAACGGAATATTCAGCATCAGGAGCAATAAAGAAGCCCGTTACGAGATCAAGGTCTTCTGAGGGAACATTCCTTATTTTAAGAAAGTCAAAGAGGTTTGTGACTGGAAGATAGAGCTCCTCATTTCTTATCACGGCATCAATCTCCCCCACACCGAAATAGGGTATCTTTATATATACCGATAACTCATCATATGAAGTCTCATCCTGTGCAGCAGAAAATAATGGAGCAAAGAAGAAGAACGATAATGCAATTATAAACCTGCAGATGATCTCATGGCCGAAGGCAGCAATCCCTCTGTTTTTGTTTTCGGGATATGCCTTTTGCCTTATCATCTGTTTTTTTCCTCTGCTCTCCAGGCGACCTACTCCTGAATAACTGTAATTGAAAAGGTCCCGGTATAGTTGCCTGGCGGATTTGCAGCTATGTCTCCGACAGTAAGGGTGCCCCCGACCAGGAGTGTCGTCTGCTGCTGCCATGGTACACTGGTAACAAACGGCATTGCAGGTAGTGTGGCGCCAATCTGAAGCGTAAGGGTCCCTCCACCGCTGCCCGTAAGAGTAACCGGCGGATTGCCAAGCAGGGATATTACCGTTCCGGGGTTGGCCCTTACATAAAACATCGCCGGGGTATACACATACCCCATGCCGAACAGTATTATGTCGCCTGTTGACGACCTCGACCCGTCAGGATGAACTGTGACCGTGCCGCCGGTTAAACCGGGAGAAAACGCACCGAAGGATAGCGGCTGTGCAGGGTTCGCTGTCACAATAACCGGACGGGGAGGAAGAACCTGCGCATTGATTGCCTGGAAGAATCCACCCAGCAATGTGAAGGTTAATATGAGAAAAATCCTTTCCACGAATCGCAATTTACCTCCTTCCGTTTTCATCAGTATCCAATGAATAATTTGGTGTTGCCACTCCTTCCTCCGGTTATATAGCTGACGATATAAATACCCTGCCTGATCCCCGTTTCAAACTCATAGTACCCGGTCTCAGTAACCTCTGTTATATACAACGGCCTGCCCGATAAATCATACACTGTAATGATCCCTCTCCTGCCCTCAACCAGGTTTACGGTAGCCTTTAAGATACTCCGCGTGGCATAGGCTGTAAAGATCGCTGCAGATGCTTCGGGATCTCTGATGTCTGTAGTGCTCTTCAGGAATGCCAGGAAGAACCTGTCATTATAATCACCGGCAGTAAGAGAAACCCTGTAGTGATTTTCAGGCAGCAGATTAATGTTTGCACCCGTCACTCGATCGCGAAAATATATCTTCGTTCCTTCGGGAAGATTCTCAACATCCTTAATTTTGAAGCTTAGCTCCCCGTCTATGTATGTCTTCAACCCCAGCGGCACAACGGTTGCGGTATCTGTCTGTACCGGCAGGGCATTAATTGATAGTTTTTTGCCGCCCGTCTCAAATGAATAGAAATTTGTTACGAGCATATCAGTGTTCATGAGTTTCAGAGCATCAAAATCGCCCTCAAAA
>JAKEGI010000226.1 GCA_022615595.1 Bacteroidales bacterium
AAATTGACAATCTCGACAGGAAGATACTGGACATTATCACCAAGAACGCCAGGATACCTTATCTGGAGGTGGCGCGAGACTGCAATGTATCGGGTGCAGCGATTCATCAGAGGGTACAGAGACTGATACGCATAGGTGTGATAAAGGGATCGGAATTCAAGGTTGATCCTGTCATGGTGGGTTTCCGCACATGCGCCTACATTGGCCTTTTCCTTGATAACCCCGGCAAATACAAGGAGGTGATAAAGAAGCTGAAGGATATTCCTGAGGTAATTGAGTGTCACTACACAACCGGCAACTATTCTCTGTTCATCAAGGTATACACGCGTGACAACGAGCATCTGCGGGAAGTCCTCACAGAGAATATTCAGGCCATAACAGGTGTTGTCAGAACGGAAACGCTTATCTCACTTGAGGAATCGATAAGCAGGCAGATACCCGTGCTCTCAAAATAATGTAATATCTTATAAATGAGGACGAAGATCCTTTCTGCATTATATTTTCTGGCAGCACTCATCTTCATCTTTGCGCAGCTCAGGCCTTTTTCTCTGACAGATGTGATATCGAAAGCACTTATCATTCTTTTGCTGATAGTGCTGTTTCTTGTCAATGCCGGCAGGATGGAGACAGGGGCAAAGAGAATGATATTCCTGGCATTGTTATTTTCCTGGCTTGGAGATATTGCGCTGGAGATGGATAATAACAAGGATCTGATGTTCATGGTCGGACTGGCATTTTTCCTGCTGGCACATATTTTCTATTTCATGGTATTCATTCTGACTCCGGGAAAGGGTCAACCGTTGAAGAGACTGATAATGATTATATTGCCGGTTATTATCTATGGTATCTTTCTTGTGGCATTCCTGTATAATGATCTTGGCGATATGAGGTTGCCGGTTATCATCTATGCGATTGTCATCCTGTCTATGCTGGCAGGAGCGATAAGCAGGATAGGCAAGGTTAACAGCGCCAGTTACTATCTGGTTCTGGCAGGGGCGGCGTTGTTTGTTCTGTCTGACTCTATGCTGGCGATCAATAAATTCAGTATTGCAGTACCCGCAGCCTCGGTTCTGATAATGTCAACATATGTCATCGGGCAGTTTCTGATAGTGTTAGGATTTCTCCGCCAGTCATATGTCGCCCCTTCAGGGCTGATATATTGATATTTTTGGGATTTACCACGGGTTCCGTCCGTCAGTGACGGACTCCACCCGCGGTTATTCACATCTGATGCCTCCGGCATCATTGCTAAGAGGCTTCGATACTGATTTACGGAATTTACCAAATATTGATAACCACAATCAGCACCGGGAGGTGCTGCAAGCTCCGGAGGAGCATTGTCACGGAGTGACATAATGTGAATAACCCCCGGTGTAAGCCGGGGGAGAGACCACAATAACGGGACTGAGCCCTGAAAGGGTGAAATAAGAGGTGGAGAACCTCATCTGCTGATCCTTACGGAGCATCATTTGGTTTGTGATCCAGCTGGGATTCGAACCCAGGACCCCATCCTTAAAAGGGATGTGCTCTACCAGCTGAGCTACTGAATCAGTCGCATTTTTTGCGTGTGCAAATGTATGGTAAAATAATTTCCGAACAAAGAAAAAAGTTGACTTTTGTTTAAAATTACGAAAAAAAACCGTGCCATTCAGATGACGGTAAATTGTGACTATATTTATCGGTCATCAAAACAGACATGGGAAGAAACATTTTCAAAGACAAAGTCGTAATAGTCACCGGAGCCTCCACGGGCATCGGAAGGGCGATAGCACGGGAATTTGCGCGTAACGGCAGCAAGGTGGTCCTGGCAGCACGCTCTCAGGATAAACTGCTGTCTGTTGAACATGAATTACGCGATGAAGGCTTCGAGGCATTCCACTGTGTAACTGATGTGACAATTGAGGATGATTGCCGCAGGCTGGTGGAGACTACAATAGAGAAATACGGTACCATACATATCCTTATCAACAATGCCGGTATCTCAATGAGAGCTTTATTTGAGGATGTTCAGATATCAGTATTAAAGCGTCTTATGGATGTCAATTTCTGGGGAACAGTACATTGCACCAAATATGCTCTTCCATATATTGTTGCCAACAAAGGGTCGATCGTCGGTGTATCGTCCGTGGCAGGCTTCCATGGACTACCAGGCAGAACAGGATACTCGGCTTCGAAGTTTGCCATGCACGGTTTCCTCGAGACCATCAGGATAGAGTATCTCAGGGAGAAGCTTCATGTAATGATCATCGCTCCCGGATTCACAACCTCTGAGATTCGCAGGAATGCCCTTAAGGCTGATGGCACGCAACAGGGTAACTCGCCAAGGGAGGAGGGAAGGCTGATGTCACCTGAACATGTTGCCAGATGGGTCCTGAAAGGAATAAAAAAGAGGAAAAGAAACAAGATAATGACCTGGATCGGCAGGTTAACGGCACTCTTCCAGAGAATCATACCGGGCTTTGTTGACTACGCCTATTATCTCGAGATGAAGAGAGAGCCTGACTCTCCGTTAAAGTAAAAACAGATGACAGACATAGGGGCACAGATACGCAATAAGCAGCACCAGGCCCTTAAGTGCCTTCCGGGGACTGTGACAGACGAGGAGAAGAGATCCTTTCGCCTGGCGACTGATATTGCCATCTCATCATATCCTGAAGATCAGTCTTATCTTGGCATGGCCATGCCGGTCTATTACATGGAGCTTGCCAGGGTCACCCTCTGCGAGATAGGGCTTACACTGCCGGCGGTCACCAGTGCACTGTTATCAGGCATCAGGGAGGATAGCGACGCATGGCATAAGATTGACCGGTTGAAGGTCCCGGTGATAAAAAGCATCATATCAGGTCTGTCGAGGGTGACATCCCTCAAAGGACGCGATTTCACAGGTCAGGCAGAGAACTTCCGGAAGCTTTTGCTGACCCTGGCCGACGATGGCCGGGTTATTCTCATAGCACTTGCCGAGAGGCTGCTGATGATACGCAATCTTGACAGGCTTCCGGGGAAAGAGAGGCTTAATGTAGCCTCCGAGACCTATTTCCTCTTCGCCCCGCTGGCACACAGGCTGGGTTATTATAACATCAAGTCTGAGATGGAAGACCTCTCCATGAAGCTTCTGGAACCGGCCGAGTTCACCAGGATAGAGGGCAGGCTGAAGCAGACAACAACCTCCAGGAACAGGCTCATTAGAGAGTTCTCCGGTCCCCTCACCGAGAGGCTCGATGCCGCAGGGATAAGCTATGAGATAAAGAGCCGCACAAAGTCAGTACATTCAATCTGGCAGAAGATGAAGAAGCAGGGGGTGAGCTTTGAAGAGGTCTTCGACATCTTTGCGATACGCATCATCATTGATGCTGATCCTGAACATGAGAAGTCATCATGCTGGCAGGTCTATTCGATAGTGACTGACATCTACCAGCCGGACCCGGGCAGAATGCGTGACTGGATCTCCGTCCCTAAATCCAACGGATATGAGTCGCTTCACACAACGGTAGTTACTCCCGGAGGCAAATGGGTGGAGGTACAGATTCGCACCAGGCGCATGGATGAGATAGCAGAGAAGGGTCTTGCGGCACATTTCCGCTACAAGGGAATAAAGGGTGAGGGGGGACTGGATGCATGGATGGCGCAGATGCGTGAGGTGCTGAGTACTGTGGAGAAGGAGGGTGGCGACTTTCTCGGTGAGATAAGGCCGGGACTCTATTCAGATGAGGTTTATGTATTCACACCCAGGGGAGAAGTGAGAAAACTGCCTGCCGGCGCCACGCTGCTTGACTTTGCCTTTGATATTCACACAGAGGTAGGTTCGAAATGCGTGGGAGGGAAGGTCAATGGCCGCAATGTGCAGCTCAAGCATAAGCTGAAGAACGGTGATCACATCTCTGTCATTACATCGCGGAACCAGTCGCCCAAGCGTGACTGGCTATCATTTGTCATCACCAACAAGGCACGGACGAAGATCAGGCAGGCGCTGAATGAGGAGAAGGTAAGGCTGGCGGCTGAAGGAAAAGAGGTGCTGACAAGACGGTTGAAGAACTGGAAGATACCGTATGGAGATATGACGGTAACAAAACTGCTGGAGGAATATGGCTTCAAATCGGCACAGGAGCTCTACTTCAGTATAGCCATCGGAGAGACTGACCTGCTGCAGGCAAAGAAAGTCCTGCTTCGCACCGGAGAGAGCGAACCTGCTGCTCCTCAAAAGGTGGCTGAGGCGGTACACCATGAGGATGTCTCGACGGCGTCAACTGACTACCTTGTTGTTAATGAGAAGATTGAGGGTCTGGACTATAAGCTTGCCAAATGCTGTAACCCTGTTTTTGGTGACCGTATCTTTGGCTTCGTGACAGTGCTGGAGGGGATAAAGATACACCGAGCCCTCTGTCCCAATGCCTCTTACATGACATCGAACTTCCCCTACAGGATAGTCAGGGCACGATGGACGCGCCTCGACACATCGCACGGATTCCTTACTTCAGTCAAGGTTACCGGGGTAGAGAACCTGGGTATCGTGGCAAGGATATCAGAGATACTGTCCGGATACAGCTTATCGGTTAAAAGCTTCACATACAGGATGGAGAACGGTCTCTTCGAGGGCAGGATCGAAATGCTGGTGCCTAACATAAATGTTCTGTACGGCGTCCTGAAAGAGATTCAGTCTGTCAAGGGCATCACCCGTGCAATGCGCATCGAGGGCTAGTATCTGGGGTCTGGCAGAACGGGCAGCCTGGCCATTTTTTCGACTTCAACTGTGGTATATCCGAACTCGTCAACTATCTTACCCTGAATGAGATATGTGCCGCTTCCGCGAAACGGCCAGCTCACGAGTGACTGAGGGAAGTGAGTGGTGTCGAAGAACTCGCCGCCGGTATCTATAAAAGTGCCGAAGTTCATCCATTCCCTCTTGACGGTCTTGATATACTTCACCGTAACCAGGTGTCCTACCATCCTTACCCTCTGTCCGCTCCTCCCTTTCATCTCTGAGGCGGTCATATCGCCTCTGAATTTTGTCTGCAGCATGTCAAACCATGACAGTGTCACGGGAAAACCCATCAGTTCGACCTCGTCGTAGGCGTCTTCCAGTTCAGACTGTTCAAAGGGGGGCATCACAAACTTCTTTGGTTCAGGGTTGAAGAGTGTGCGTGCGGTCTCGCTCTTACCCCTGTTTATCAGCATATGTGCCTCCCATAATAGCAGGGCTTTACTCTTGCCGGTGAACCTGAATGCCCCGGCGCGTATGAGGATGACGGTCTGTTCAAGGCCCGGACCAATACGTAAGATAAAGTCTTCAAGTCCATGATAGTCACCGTTTTCATTACGTTCAGTAATTATCCCGTTGGCCAGGCTGCTCTCCAGCCCGGAGATATGTATCAGTCCCAGGTATATGGTGGTCCCTGTTATATTGGTCTTGTACGTGCTTCTGTTGACACAGGGTGCCTCTATCGTTGCTCCCTCACGTTTTGCCTCGTGTACATAGACCCATGTGCGGTAGAAGCCCCCGAAGTTGTTGATGACGGCTACCATGAACTCAAGGGGGTAGTGTGCCTTCAGCCAGAGGCTCTGGAAGCTCTCGACGGCATAGGATGCGGAGTGTGCCTTGGAGAAGGAGTATCCGGCAAATGACTCTATCTGGCGCCATACCTCCTTTGTTATCTCCTCGGGGTAGCCTTTCTCGCGGCAGTTGGAGAAAAACCTCTCCGTTATCTTCTGCATCTCCTGCTTCGAGCGGTACTTGCCGCTCATGGCGCGACGGAGGGTGTCGGCGTCAGAGAGGTCGAGGCCGGCGAAGTGGTGGCACACCTTAAGCACATCCTCCTGGTATACCATCACTCCGAAAGTCTCGCTGAGAAGATCCTTCATCACGGGGTGGATATACTCAAACCTGTCAGGGTTATGAAACCTGTATATGAACTGGCGCATCATGCCCGAGCGTGCCACGCCCGGCCTGATGACAGAGCTGGCAGCCACAAGTGTCAGATAATCATCGCATCTCAGCTTCTGCAGCAGTCCCCGCATTGCCGGACTCTCGATATAAAAGCATCCCCTGGCGTCACCGCGCCTGAGGCGCTCTTTCACCAGCGGGTCGTTCTTGAAGGTCTGTATCGCATGTACATCGACATCGACGCTGCGGTTGGCACGTATGATCTCCGCACTCTCCCTGATATGTCCTATGCCCCTCTGGCTCAGTATGTCAAGCTTCTCGTAGCCCAGCTCTTCGGCCGTGTACATGTCCCACTGCGTTGTCGGAAACCCCTTGGGAGGCATATCGAGTGCGGTGTAGCAGCATACAGGCTCCTCGGAGATGAGCACCCCGCCGGCATGTATGCTTCGCAGGTTGGGGAAGTCGGCTATCCTGTTGCCCGTCTCAAAGATGAGGTCGGGTATCTCTCCGCGGTTGTTTTCGGCGGAGGGGTTGTCAATCAGTGCATCTATCTCATCAACAGGTAGCCCGTGAACCTTACCCAGCTCGCGTACTATCGACTTGCCGCGGAAGGTGTTGATGGTACCGAGCAGGGCGGTATGACGGTGGCCATACCGCCTGAAGATATACTCGGTGACGGTGTCGCGCTCCTTCCATGAATAGTCTATGTCGAAGTCGGGCGGGGAGGTGCGTTTCGGGTTGATGAAGCGCTCAAAGTAAAGGTTGAGGTCAATAGGGTCAACATTCGTGATCTTGAGGCAGTAAGCAACGACAGAGTTGGCTCCGCTGCCACGTCCGACGTGATAGAACCCGCAGGCCATCGAGTAGCGTATTATGTCCCATGTTATGAGGAAGTATGAGGAGAAGCCGAGACGGTCTATTATCTCCAGTTCATGTCTGACCCTCTCTTCTGCCGTTTTGTTACGGGTGCCGTAGCGGTATTTCATGCCGTCCCATGCCAGCTTCTCAAGGAGGAGCTTGTCATCATACCTGCTTGCCGAGTAGATCTTTTTGTTTTTTGGTGTTGTGAAGTCGAAGCTTAACGAGCAGTCGCCGAGCAGCCTGCGCGTGTTCTCAGTCACCTGCGGCCACATCTCGAAGGGGCGGACAAGTTGGTTCTCAGTGATGAACAGCTCGTCGGGCGAGGCTGTCATGTGGGGTCCGAGGCGGCTGAGGAGTATGTTGTTGTCTATGGCGCGCAGGCTGCGGTGCACGGGGTAGTCTGATTG
>JAKEGI010000227.1 GCA_022615595.1 Bacteroidales bacterium
ATATAGTCTTTTATTATTTCCATAATTCTCGGTTTTTATTATACTCCTCAGCTGCAAACTGCAGCTTGTCATACCATTCTTCTCCGAATGCCCGTGTAAGCGGCTCGCGCAGGTAGGCCCACAACCCTGCCTTCATCCTTTCACCTGCTGCCACCGCCGGCCTGCATATAGGCCACTCTTCATAGTTCACTGCCCTGAAATCCCTGTACTGCCTCACCCTTACCGGAAAGAGGTGGCATGATAAGGGTTTCCTGAAGGCAACGGCTCCGGCATGAAAGGCTATTTCGATCGAGCATCTGAAAATGCCGTTTTCAATGACAGTATAGGCACACTCCTCATTATTGATAAGCGGAGTGACAAGCTCGCCCTCAATGTCCGTAATGCTTGAGCCAGCGGCCTCTATTGCACTTAATCCCTCGGGGCGCAGGAAAGGCTTAAGCTGAGGCTTGATCTTCTCCAGTTCAGCGGCCTCCGTTGCCGTAAGAGGCGCACCCGAATCACCATAACGACAACAGCTGCCCTTGCATGCAACAAGGTCACATGAAAACTTCCTTTCAATGAGCGCCAATGAGACTATAGTATCATCAATCTGTATCATAACACGCGTTACACAAGCGGCTGGCCTGTCATCTCCGGAGGTACCGGAAGCCCCATCATGGTCAGGATAGTAGGAGCCACATCTGCAAGTATACCGCTCTTTACATTTTTATACCTGTCACTGATGAGGTATATCGGGACAGGATTGAGAGAGTGGGCGGTATTTGCCGACCCGTCAGGATTGACTGCATAATCAGCGTTGCCGTGGTCAGCGATAATAATTACCTCATAACCGTTTGAACGGGCAGCCCTGACAACATCACCGGTGCACTCGTCAACCGTTCTGACAGCTTTTTCAATTGCACTGTAGACACCGGTATGGCCTACCATATCACCATTGGCAAAGTTGAGACATATGAAGTCATGTTTCTGCTTTGCTATCTCGTCTATCACTGCATCTCTTACACTGTAGGCACTCATCTCAGGCTGAAGATCATATGTTGCCACCCTGGGTGAGGGGATAAGCACTCTCTCCTCGTGCGGAAACTCCTTTTCCCTTCCTCCCGAGAAAAAGAATGTCACGTGCGCATACTTTTCCGTCTCAGCTATGCGAAGCTGAGTTTTACCGAGTTCCCCAAGCACTTCGCCTATCGTCCTGTCCACATTATCCTTTGGAAAGATAACCTGCAGCCCGGTGAACTTGTCATCATACGGGGTCATCGTCAGGTAGTAGAGCGACATCCTCTTCATACCATATTCAGGCATATCCTGCTGTGTGAGCACGATCGTCAGCTCACGGGCACGGTCATTCCTGAAGTTTATGAATATAACCACATCACCCTCAGTGATTGTTGCGAGAGGTTTGCCGGAATCATCGGTGACGACTATCGGTTTCATGAACTCGTCGGTCACACCCTCATCATATGATTCCTGCATTGCATCGAGTATGTTACCGGCCGGTTTGCCCTTGCCCGACACGAGAAGCTCGTATGCATCCTTAATCCGCTCCCATCGTTTATCACGGTCCATGGCATAATATCTTCCGACAAATGATGCTACCCTGCCATTACTTTTATTAAGGTGGTCAACAAGGTTTGACATGTAGCCCTTGCCGCTTCTTGGGTCTGTATCACGGCCGTCACCAAATCCATGGATATAGACATCTTTTAGCCCGTACTCCATCGTCATGTCACAGAGTGAGTATAGATGAGTGTCGAGTGAGTGGACTCCACCGTCAGAGATAAGACCCAGAAAATGGACTTTCACCTTTTTATCGCGGGCATATGTAAACGCATCAACAAGTGCCTGGTTCGAGCGTATCTCTCCGGTGCGACAAGCCCTGTTTATCTTGACCAGATCCTGGTATACGACCCTGCCGGCACCGATATTCAGGTGACCCACCTCAGAGTTACCCATCTGCCCGTCAGGCAGACCCACATTCTCACCCGAAGCCAGAAGAATTGATGATGGGTACTTCTTTTTAAGCTCATCAATATTTGGTGTTCCGGTTGAGGCGATGACATCACTCTTTGATCCGTCACCTATCCCCCAACCGTCGAGTATCATTAACAGGACCCTATTATCTTCCATTCAATTGCAGAATTATACATTTAAAATAAGGATTCAAAAATAGACATTTCCTCCGGAAGGCATTGCCTTCCTGAAGAAGAACACTATCCGTCCGTAAAAGTTTATCTACTGGACTCCCCTCTTTATCTCTCTTACCCTGATCTTATATGTTTTATCGGGGCATGTTGGTTCATAACCAATATCGCTGCCCACAAAGGCGGACCATTCTGCCGGTGTCAGGTTTCGTGTTACTTTTGAGCACAGGTTTCCTGTCATGCTGTTGACATGAGCAGGTCTCTGCGTAACAGAAGCACTGGTCACGGTGACAAATGATTTCTCTCCGTTGGCATATGCAATATTCACAACCCCCTCGTTACAATCGGCGATGATTGCAGGTGGCTGGCTAAGGTTAGCCAGTGTCCACAGTTTTATCTCTCCTGTTTCATCAGCGGTGATCATCTGCTTCTCTATTCTGCCGAAGGCGATGGCTGAGATCCTTGCTGAATGGCCCTCCATGGTGATATTGGAAGATTGTCCATCAGCGCTCCATATATCAATTATACCCGATTTGTCTCCCGTCACCATCCGTTCTTCACCGGGGATGAATCTGACCGAAGTTATTATCCTGTCACCTGCATCCAGCATAAAGGGTTTGCCGGGGGCATCTGTATGCCACAGTAACAGGTGGCCGTCAGCTGTCAATCCTGCAAGTATTCTATTGTTCTGGGAGAGCTCGAGGGAGGCAACTACCTCATTATCATTATCCATTACAGATGAGGCGTGTGTCTTAAGATCCCACACGGCAACAACGCCGCCGCTCGTTGATGAATAAATACGGTCACCGGTACCGGAAAAGACCAGGGCCGTTACTTTCCCTCCTCCGGCTTCGAGCTGGTAACTCAGCACGTCACCAGTCAGTGGTATCATGATGATTTCTGATGTTGCCGTACCACATGCCAGCCATGCAGCATCGGGGCTGACTGTCATCGCTTCAATCACTTTGTTCCCCGACCATATGACATCGTATCCCTTTTCAGGTTTGTCAGTCTGCCATCTCATCACCCTGCCACCAGTGTCAGCTGTATATAAAAATCCGTCAGCAGGATACTGTGCCATCGCGGTGATAGGATTGCCATCAACCCTGTACTGAGAGTAATAGGTATTG
>JAKEGI010000228.1 GCA_022615595.1 Bacteroidales bacterium
ACCTCCGTCAGCAGGATCCTGCATGGTGAGCATCCATCTCAGGTTATAAAGCAGTTCATCAACCAGATCAGGGATATTATTTTCACTCTCCGGGATATTAAGATCAAGCCTGCTGCAATAATCAGGATAAAGATGATAGAACAGAAGGAGAGTATAATTGGTAATACTGCTGTTCACTATATATTTATTGTAGTCTCCGGCGTCATACCAGCCTCCCGGGCTAGAAATGACCGTTCCGGCAGGTCTGGTCTCCGATGCTGCCGATTCATGCACTATTACAGATGTGTCAGGGTGGCCGGCGGGTCTTGCCCACTGTGACCCGAATTCAGGTGTGATTTCAAAGCCCGACCTGTTGAAATAGAATGATTTGACCGAAGCTTTTGTCACTTCGGTATATATACTGTCACTGATGACAAAATCAGGTGAGCAGACAGTTTTGTTCCCGATGCAGACCCTGAATGTCCCGGTGTCGGTCAGGGCAGAGAAGTCGGCTGTCTGTACGCTGTCGCCCGAATACTCCCAGTACTCTGGTTTGCCGGGGACTCCCCTGAGGACAGTTTTTCCCGTGGTGACGTCGATCACTTCAAATCTTTCTGCATTGCTCCTTATAAGAGCAATCTTCTCAGCCGAAGGGGAGTATCCGATCTGGTTTACAAGGATTACACCTGTCGTGTCAATTGATGGTGCATTGCAGCATCCAGCAGCAGTTAACGACATTATTACCGCAAAAATGCCACAAAACCGTGAAATCGTTTTCATTTTATCAGATGATTACTTTGACATTATGTTCAGTGCCTTCCGGAAAGAGCGGAAGGATGTTTGATTCATGCCTCTTCCCGTCAAGTATGATCTCACAGATGCCTTTTGATCTGTGTTCAGGGTTAAGCACCTCGATGTTATAAACGGCACCCCTGAACCTGCGTATTACTTTAAAGCCAGTCCACTCCCGGGGAATACATGGATCGATTATGAGGCCGTCATAGTCGGGTCTGACTCCGAGTATATACTGCGTCACCGTATACATGCACCATGAGGCCGTACCGGTGAGCCAGCTGTTCTTCGCCTCGCCCGGACGGAAGGCATCCTTGCCGGCAATCATCTGGGAATATACATATGGCTCAGTCTTGTGAAGGTCACTTATCTCCTCGAGATATGAGGGTGTAATTCGGGAATAATAGTCGAACGCCCTGTTACCGTTACCCGTGAGCGTTTCAGCAATGATTACCCAGGGGTTGTTATGGCAGAATATACCGGCATTTTCCTTGTACCCTTCAGGATAGCTTGAAATCTCACCCAGATTCAGGTAATATTTGGAAAAGGCAGGATTGTTGAGAACGATGCCATATTCACAGGCGAGGTGTTGGCTGACCGAGCTGAGTGCTTTAAGAGCCCTGTCGTCTTCCAGTCCGATGCCGGCCATAATGCACATTCCCTGTGGCTCTATGAAGATCTTTCCCTCTTCGTTCTCCCTGCTCCCTACCTTATTGCCGTAGTAGTCATATGCGCGCAGGAACCAGTCGCCATCCCAGCCATGGTTGCTGACAGCATTTACCATCTCCACGATCTGCCTCTCTGTCTCATCGGCAAGGGTGCTTTCTCCTCTCTTCCTCGCCATCCTGACAAAGTCGGCTCCGTACAGAATAAACATGGCTGCAATAAACACTGACTCCGCTTTGCCTCCCTTTTGGTTTTCGGTTGTCTGGAAGCTTTCGTCAGGGTTGGTGGAGAAGCAGTTGAGGTTGAGGCAGTCGTTCCAGTCGGCACGGCCAATCAGGGGCAGCCCATGGGGGCCTAGGTTATTTACAACATGAAGAAATGAGCGTTTAAGGTGTTCAAAAAGGCTGGCAGCGCTTGAAGGGTCATTATTGAATGGCACAACCTCGTCAAGTATCAGCCAGTCACCTGTCTCTTTTATGTAGGTTGCCACGCCGAAGATAAGCCAGAGCGGATCATCATTGAAGTTGCCGCCTATCTCTGCGTTGCCTCTCTTGGTGAGCGGCTGGTACTGGTGGTAGGCACTGCCGTCCTCCATCTGTGTGGAGGCGATGTCGATTATCCTTTCCCTGGCCTGCGGTGCCATCATCTGAACATATCCTGCAAGGTCCTGGTTGGAGTCACGGAATCCCATTCCCCTGCCGATCCCTGACTCAAAAAAAGAGGCGCTGCGTGACATGTTATATGTCACCATACACTGGTATGGGTTCCAGATATTCACCATCCGTGACAGTCTGGGATCAGGATGATCAAGAGAGACTGCGGCGAGTTGGTTTTGCCAGTAAATCCTGAGATCATTAAAGGCCTTTTCCGCCTTGACCCCTGTCTCATAGCGTTCTGCCATTGCCCTGGCCCTCTGCTTGTTTATCACCCCGGGAGCAACGAATTTTTCAGCGACAGGGTTTTCCACATAACCCAGCACAAAGATCAGCTCCCGGCTTTCACCAGGCTGAAGGTCTATTTCGAGGCAGTGTGAGGCGACGGGAGACCATCCGTGTGCAACTGAGTTTCCCGGTCTGCCGGTGAATACTGTATCAGGCCTGTCAAAACCGTTATACATACCCAGGAATGACTCCCTGTCTGTATCAAATCCTGCTACGGGTGCATTGACTGAATAGAAGGCGTAGTGGTTACGGCGTTCACGGTATTCGGTCTTATGATAAATGACACCGTCGGCCACTTCAACCTCGCCTGTGGAAAAGTTACGCTGGAAGTTTGTCATATCTTCATGGGCATTCCAGAGGCACCACTCGACGAACGAAAAAAGCCTGATGCCTTTGGGGAGCGGTCCGTTGTTGGTCAGGGTAACGCGCTGCACTTCGCAGGTGTCTCCGAGAGGAACGAAGTACAAAACTTCTGCGGTAAGATGATTTTTTGTTGACTTGATGATGGAATAACCGAGGCCATGACGGCACGAATAATCATCCGGTTCAGCCTTGACAGGCTTCCATCCGGGCGACCATACAGAGCCATTGTCATTGATATAGAAATATTTACCGCCATCATCGAGAGGTACGTTATTATACCTGTAACGTGTCAGCCTGCGAAGCCTGGCATCCCTGTAGAAACTATATCCTCCGGATGTGTTGGAGATGATAGAGAAGAAATCTTTATTTCCCAGGTAGTTTATCCAGGGGTAGGGTGTCCTGTATTGGGTGATGACGTATTCTTTCCTGTCGTCATCAAAGTGACCGAATTTCATATGATATTAATCTTTCAGTTTGTTCCACCAGTTAAATTTCAGTATAACGGATGTCACTATCATGATACCCGTTGATATGAGGAAAGGTGTCCATTCACGCAGTACGAGGAAGATGGGGAATACCATGAGAGAGAGCTGCCATGCAATTCCTATTACGATATTGAACATATCTTTAAGAAAGTCGCGGTTGCCTTCGAATGAAGGATCCGCATCCACAACCTTCTGATGAACAGGTTTCCAGAAGCCCCACGGCCGCACAGTTTTGTAGAACTTCATCAGGGTCTCGTCATCTTCCGGTTTGGTAAGCAACGATCCGAGTATACTGCCTATGGTAGAGAAAATGAGTATGACGGGGAATGCATTCATGCTGAAGTTGTTCAGCAGAGGCCACTCGTGCAGAATCTGAAGGTTTAGCATCGGGAGGATGAGTGCCGCTGCTATACCTGCAACCATTCCCCAGAAGTAACCGTAGCCGTTGAACCTCCACCAGTACCATTTCAGGAGGTTGGGCGCGGTGTAACCTCCCCATAGCGCTGCAGTGATCCACAGAACAACTTCGTTGATTGAAGTAACAAAGAAACCCACGGTGATACCTATGACGACAATCAGCAATG
>JAKEGI010000229.1 GCA_022615595.1 Bacteroidales bacterium
ACCGACTGTCTTACAGTAAGCACAAGACCTTTGTCAATATTTATAAAGTCGCTGACGGTCTCGTAGTATGGCACTTCGGAACGCCATAACCTGGTCGTTTTACCCGTTTTGAGGTCATACTTGTCAATGAAGGGCCTGTCACCCTCGGCAGAGGCTCCCTGGCCAGTGAGATATAGTGTCTTGCCCTTGTCAGCTATCAGAAGCACCTGCTGTCCAAAGCTGTTGCGTGTGGTCATGTAGAAACCGGGGTTATTGTAACGGTCATCAGAGTTCAGCTCTGATATCTTCTTCATCGTTGCCATCGGATCGGCCGGACTGAAGGTGCTGGTGACCCTCACGCGGCTCTTCTGAAGTCCTTCAGAAAGCACTGCAAGGTTTTCATTGCCCCATGTGATCCTCTGTATGCGTTTCTCCGTTGCGAGGAAGGGCACGGGATCTCCGGTGAAGGGAGCCTCAAGAGCATAAACCTGGTCATGGTACTGCATCTCCCTGGCATGATAATCACCTCCGTCAAGAGCCTCTACCCATATCAGCGTGGCGGGCATATCACTACGCCATGAGTAGTTTCTGGGCCCGGGATTAACCACATCGTAGCCTCTCGGGAGATTTTCCTGCAGCGGTTTCTCAAGGAGGGTCCTGACAACCGTTCCGTTCAGATCCCATAATTCAAATGTCGTCGGGAAGAAAGCATAAGGCACAATGTAGGAGAAAGGCCTCTTTATCGTTGTCACCAGCAGCCACTTGCCGTCAGGAGAGGAAGAGACGTCAGTGATCATTCCCTTTTTGCCGATAGCCTCGCTCTTCTCTCCGTCCCATCTCACCAGCTCGGAGGTGCCGTAATACTCAAACATCTTCTCGTCATCAACATTTTGCAGAAGATCCTGGAAGGTACGCGACTCACCCTGTTTACCGGCACTCTCCTGCACCGACGGCCCGGCAGGTACCTGAGAAGCTGAAAGAGCCTTGCCGCGGTCACGGAGCGTACGAAGATAGATTATTGAACCGTCCGGAAGCCAGCTCTTCGTCCTCATGAATATATTATTCAGACCTTCATCAATTTTCTTTGAGGTCATCGTTGCAGCATCAGCGACCCACAGATCAACACCGTTGCCTGTGGTGTTTGTAAACGAAAACCAGCGGCTGTCATCTGACCATGAAATGCCACCAAGCTTTGCATCAGCCGGAAGGCCGGCAAGAGGCCGTAAATTTGTTCCGTCAATATTCATTGATGAGATGGCAGTGACTGACTGCCCGCGACTCTGGCTGTTAGTGGCCGGATTAATCCTGACCCCTGCAATACGCAACTCCGGTCCCGACAGCTCAGCTATCGAGACAAGACCAGGGCGGTCAAGAAGGAGGATAGTCTTATTATCGGGACTGATAAGCACTCCCGGTGTCTGCGGTGCATCAATGATTGCAACAATGTCTTTCGGGGGCATCTGGTACCCTGCCTTCTCCTGGGCATTTGAAAGAATAAATGATCCCAGGATAAGTGCGGTGAGAAGGATTTTCTTTATCATAATCGAAGTTTTAGCTCAGCTCAAAATTAAACTTATATGACAAAGTATTTATGCTGAACGATAGTAATTAGAGTTTTTTAACGAACAGGTGCAACAATTCTTATTTTTGCATAAAAAAATGGGCTACAGACAAGATTTGATAGAGGCAGCCTGGGATGACCGGGGGCTGGTGAAGGAGCCTGAAGTCATGAAAGCCGTTCAGGAGGTCATCGAGGCACTTGATAAGGGAATCCTGCGGGTGGCTGAACCTGACGGCGGCGAATGGGTGGTTAACACCTGGGTCAAGAAGGCAGTGATACTCTATTTCCCAATGCGGGAGATGAGCACCACCACTGCCGGGCCGCTTGAGTTTCATGACAAGATCGATCTGAAGCACAACTACAGTGAGCTTGGGGTAAGGGTGGTGCCTCATGCCGTTGCCCGTTACGGATCATACCTGGCAAAAGGAGTCATACTGATGCCTTCATTTGTCAATATAGGTGCCAGGGTCGAGGAGGGGACGATGGTTGACACATGGGCAACGGTAGGATCATGTGCCCAGGTAGGAAAGAATGTGCACCTCAGCGGAGGGGTGGGCCTGGGCGGTGTGCTCGAGCCGGTACAGGCAGCGCCTGTCATAGTTGAAGACAACTGCTTCATCGGTTCACGGGCTATAATAGTGGAAGGTGCGCGCATATGTACCGAGGCAGTGATTGCTGCCAACACTGTCATCACAGGGTCGACAAGGATTATCGACGTCACCGGAACAACAGCAGCTGAATACCGTGGCTATGTTCCTCCGGCGAGTGTGGTGATACCCGGAACCTACCCGAAAGAATTCGCAGCAGGGACTTACCATGTACCATGCGCGCTGATAATAGGAAAGAGAAAAGAATCGACCGATAAAAAAACCTCCCTGAACAATGCTTTGAGGGAAAATGATGTAATGGTATGACAACAGGTTACCGTGACGATTTAAGGAGTGCCCTCAAGGTCTTGCGTGAGGGTGGCGTCATACTCTATCCCACTGATACGGTATGGGGCCTGGGATGTGATGCAACCAGGAGTGAAGCGGTGCGGAGAATCCATGACATTAAACAACGCGCTGACAGCAAGAGCCTTATAATACTTGTCAACTCCGTCACCATGCTTACAAGGTATGTCGAAAATCCCCCTGATATTGCCCTTGAGCTGGCTGAGATGTCTGAAAAGCCTCTGACAGTTGTCTATGACAGGGGAAAAAGCCTTGCCGGGGGTGTGGCATCTGAAGACGGCTCGGTAGGCGTCAGGATATGTTCTGACCCCTTCTGCGACGAGCTGCTTAGTGCCTTCCGCAAACCGCTGGTATCAACCTCTGCCAACATAACCGGGTCAGAGGCTCCGGCTGTCTTTGATGAGATAAGCGAGGAGATAAAGGCTGCCGTTGATTATGTCTGCCAGTGGAGACAGGATGACCAAAGCAGGGCCGCAGCCTCTTCGGTCATCAAAATATCCGCCAATGGTGTGATAAAAATACTCAGGGAGTAATTACTTCGTGCGTACCTTCCCCGAACCTGAGATGGCAGCGTCAATCTTAGGATTGCCTGAGTAATAGATGCTGCCACTTCCTGAGATGGAGGCCTTTAGCATATCATTTACCATACAGTCGCAGCTCCCGCTGCCTGAGATACGTGCCTCAAGAGTGCCAACAGAAGTAGACTCGCCCTTGTAGTTACCTGATCCGGAAATGGATATTTCAAGCGTCCCGACACTCCCGCTTCCTGCAATTAGAAGGTTCCCGGAACCTGATATGCTGCATTCCACATCCTTCAGCTCCACATCCTTGAGATTAATGGTGCCGCTGCCGCTGACAGCTATGTCAAGCCCGTCACCTTTCAACGGATCATTGACATAAACCTTCCCTGATCCTGAAACGGAGATGCCGTCGAGGGAGGGCAGGGTGACCCGTGCAACAACTTTCTTGTTACCGTTGTCATACCATTTCTCTCTTTTGATCTCAAGCCTGTCGCCTGAGACCTTTGTCACTATATCAGTGACATACTCCTTATCTCCCTCAAGGACAACCTTATATCCCTCGCCAATTGTGATATACAACTCCCCTGAAACAGCAAAGCCTATTTCGCTGAAGCCTGTCACATCACGTGTTTCGGAGTAAGTTGTCTGTGCCTGCGCGGCTGATACAATAAGCAGCACCTGTGCTGCAAGCATAATTGTTCTTTTCATGACTGCTCTGTTATTCGTTGGTTGATTACATGAAAAAGACGTCGTCGATTCTCAGATGTTGCACAGGTGAAAAAAAACTGATCAGAAATTAATGCCGGTTAGCCCTTCGGGGAGTGACATCACGATAGTTTTTTTCTCTGTGTCTATGGTGATTATCAGGTCAGAGTGCAGTGGTATCAGT
>JAKEGI010000022.1 GCA_022615595.1 Bacteroidales bacterium
AGCATCCGGAAACTTGTTATGTCCGTGCCGGAGACCTCCGAGAGTGTGTTTATGTAATTCTTATATTTTGCAGGATCTTCAATGGCCATGGCTCTGTCAGGGCGCCATGTGGGAAGTACTTTAATTTCAAAACCCTCTTTTTTCAGTGCCAGGTGATGTTCAAGGCTGTCGACCGGGTCATCGGTTGTGCAAACGACCTCTACTTTGAATTTTTTCATCAGGCCCCTTGCGGAATAGCCGGGCTGCTGAAGCAGGGCTGTACACTGCTCATATATCTCGTCAGCAGTGGAGGGATTAAGTATCTTACTTATTCCGAATACTCTTTTGAGTTCAAGATGGGTCCAGGCATAAAGAGGGTTTCGCATTGTAAATGGCACCGTCTCTGCCCACATATTAAACTTTTGGCGGAATGTCGTCTCCCTGCCGGTAATGTACTTTTCGTTTATGCCGTTGGCTCTCATTGCCCTCCACTTGTAGTGATCACCCTCAAGCCACAGCTGTCCCAGGTCCTCGAACCGCCTGTCGGCAGCTATATTTTCAGGGCTGAGATGGCAGTGGTAGTCAATGATGGGAAGGCTTACAGAGTGCTCGTGATACAACGTCCGGGCTGTTTCACCCTGCAGCATAAAATCATCGTTTATGAACTCTTTCATATCGGAACTGTTCAGCGAGGTGAAAATACCAAAATAATCAGGTACGGGTGTTTAATATTTGATTTTAAAGATATGCCAGATTGATCATTCATCAATTGTTTTTTTTCGCTAACCCTTTATGGTTTTTAAGGCTTCTCTGTCTTTTATTAGCCTCAAGGAAGTAGTAATCAGCATAAATAAGCGGAACGTCAATTTCGGTTCCTCCCCGTTTGCTCCCTGTGCTGTGATCAAGGATAAATCCTCTGTTTGCTCCGGGGGCTGACCTGTAATTCTTTGCCAGGCTATTTATCATTTTTTCTGCCATCCTGTGGTAATATATGCCGTATTCGCTCAATGTGCAGAGTTCAAAGAGAGCTGATGCTGTAATTGCAGCGGCGGAGGCATCCCTGGGCTCGCCCTCAGTGTTTTCAAGGCTGAAGTCCCAGTAGGGAATAAGATCATCAGGCAGGTTAGGGTGATTAAGAATATATGCGGCGATCTTTTCCGCGTGTTTCAGATAAAGACTGTCTCCTGTCTCTCGGAAGCACATAGTGTACCCGTAAAGCCCCCATGCCTGTCCCCTTGACCACGATGAATCATCACTCAGTCCCTGATGAGTGTTTTTCTGAATGACGCTGCCAGTGGCAGGGTCATAATCAACCACATGAAAGGAGCTATTGTCAGGGCGATAGTGATTTCTCAAGGTTGTGTTTGCGTGTGAGACCGCAATTCTGAAGAATGAAGAGTCGCCTGTAAAACGGGTAGCTGCAAACAGCAGTTCAAGGTTCATCAGGTTATCCACTATTACCGGGAACTTCCATTTGTCTGCATTATGATCCCATGACCTGATACAACCGACCAGGGGATTAAACCGGGTAGAGAGTGTTCTGGCCGACTCAATAATTATTTCTCTGTATACTGGGTCACTCTTCAGTCGGAATCCGTTTCCAAAACTGCACCATATCTTGAAGCCCATATCATGAGTTTTGGCATTCAGTTTTTCCTTTTCCATTTCAGTGGTAAACAGACGGGCCCTGTCTGCCCATAATTCATTGCCTGTTAGCTCATACAAGAGCCACAGGTTACCCGGGAAAAAGCCGCTGGTCCAGTCAGACGACGAGACAAGGGTAAGATTCCCCCCGGTGCTAAGTGACCTTGGTGAGAAAGCAGGATTTTTACCGTCACCGCGGGATACCGCAGAGGACTTTGCTTTTTCTATTTCGGAGAGCATCAGCCATGTCTGCTTTTCGGCATCGGCAATGATCTTTCTGATTGACTGCCCATTGGCCTGTAAGTTTATTGACAATATGCCAATGTATATGATTGAAAATAGTATACAGGTCCGCCTCCTCATAATTATTTGTTTTTTACGCTACTGCTCCAATTTGATGTAAGCTGTCGGTATTCCCTCTGTTTGCACGGTAACAAAACTTACCTGTCCTGACAGCCTTACCCTTATTACCGCCCTGCCGTTGTAGAGCTCAAGCTTCCTTGATCCTGATGATGTGCCCTGATTGTCGATCAATGATCCGTCGCCAGCGATACCAAAAGTAATAACATTCCTTGCATCGAGGCATAAGACATCATTCCCGTCAGTCAGTTTTGCCTCGATAGTGGTTACTCCATTTTCTTCTTTGATCCTGGTCAGGGTCAGTCTTTCCGGAGCGTCCCATTTTGCAGATTGGTATGACTGTTTTATCTCATCAGTTACCACAATGTCTCCCTTACGGGCAATGACTTTCAGTTCATTTTCGCCCTCGAGGTACACAACTGTCCATCTTAATCCGGCTGCCGGAAAATCCTGACCGTTACGTTTCTTTACGCCACAGCTGAGGCCGTTCAGGAACAGCTCTGCCTCATCGCAGTTTGAATAAACCTTCACCATTTTCTCTTCTCCGGCATCTCCCCATCTTACAGGCCATGTATGTCCGTATATATGAGCCATCGGTTTATCAGTCCACCATGACTGGAAAACATAATATGATTCCTTTGGAGTAAAATCCCTTTCAACAACACCCTTTTGATTCATATAGGGTACCGGATTATCAGGTCTGATAGGTGTTGAGAAGTCCTTGAAGGGCCAGTATGCTGACCCTGTCAGTAAGGGCATGTTCTCCTGTTCCTTAAGGTGCCAGTCAATAAGATTACATATGTATGACTCACTCCAGTCACCGTCTTTCGAGACCCGTGCTGCCCCGCCGAAGAGTGAAGCATCTCCCAATCTTTCATCAGCTCCATCATCTGACTTGATCTGCTGTATCACCTTGTCCGGGGCTTCTGAGTGCCTTCCGGCATGGCTGTCTCCTCCCCATTCAGCGTGAAGGAAATGCATGACGTCAGCTATTCCGGCCTCTGTCCATTTGCGGTACTCAGTATATATTCCGCGGTACCATCCTGCCCATATCGAAGGAGAGTAGACATCAACGATGTCCTTGCAGAAGTCACATCTGCGGATCGCAGTCCTGCGTGAATGATCAAGTGAGTGTGCCAGATCGTTTAGCTCCTTCATGAATGCCCGTATTTCATCCTGATCAAAGAGGGGGAAGTCACCCGGCCAGTCATTTTCGTTGCCGAGGCCCCAGATAATGACTGAAGGATGATTGCGGTGCTGATCAATCATGTCAGAGAGCATATCACGGGCCTGCTGCCTGTAAGCTTCTCCTCCGAGGCCGCCACGGCACCAGGGGATCTCCTCCCAGACGAGAATGCCAAGGCTGTCACAGAGATCAAGGACAATTCCGGATTGCTGATAGTGGCCGAGCCGAATGAAGTTCACCCCCATCTCCTTCATCATGATCATTTCTGTTCTGATCATCTCTTCGGTCATGGCTGCCGCAACACCTGCATGATCCTCATGCCTGTGCGTACCTCTCAGCAGGAGCCTCTCACCATTAAGGATGAAGGGGCCTTTCTCCACAAACTCAAAATTGCGGAATCCGAATTTTTCCGTGACGATCTGTTCTCCAGCATCAGATTTTATCTTAAGTGTTATGCTATATAAGTAAGGAGTGTCGGGTGACCAGAGCACCGGATTCCGGAACGTATCTGCAATAATCTCCTTCTCGTCAGTGAACATATCAGTCACCTTCTGGTAAGTTTCTACCACTCTTCCGGAAGGGTCAGCAATCACAATATCAAATTGTACTTTTTCAGCAGAGGAGAAGTTCATCAGCCTTACCGAGAGGCTTAGCCGGCCCTCTTTTCCTCCCGGATCAACACTCGCATTCAAATGGAGTGTCTCGGCATAAGCTGCCGGTACGTATATCAGGTTGAGGTACCGGTAAATTCCTCCGTAGAGGTTAAAGTCAGAAAGATCTGAAGGTATCATCTCAAGCTCTCTTGAGTTGTCACACCTGATTGCGACCGGTATCTTGCCATTGGTTGAAGCTGCAAGAGAGTCATTTTTCAGGTAGGCAGCGACAGCATTGGTAATGTCAACGGTCCATTCGTTATAACCCCCGGTATGCGATGCTATTTTTGTAGTATATATCCAGAGATCAGTCTTCTGTCCCGACCCCTCAAAATGAAGCAGGGTTCTTCCGCCGTTGAAGGGATTTGATATATCAATATAGTTTACATACCATCCTGGTCCCTGATAATAGTTCATGTCAGGGTCAACCGCATCCTCGTGATTGAAGCAGTGAGGGAGAGTGACCTCCTCCCAGAACGGAACGCTTTCCGGGCTCCCCGGTTTCACCGGCCTGAACGCCTCCCAGATACCTCCGAGGTCTCCTCTGAGAAACTTCCACTCATCATTCAGCCTGATTTTTGATTGTTGTTGTCCGTAGGCAATCCCGGCATTTACATATCCAAGCAATATGACCATGATGAGAATCCCGGCTTTTATTTGTTTCCTCATCAGTTTATCATCAGATTTTGCGTTCATGTTGCTTCTCCCAAGGAGTGCTGAGCATCCATATTACAGGGTGCCTTACCGGAAGGTTGCGTATTACTTCAGGATGGGTGGGATTCCCGGGCAAGCTCAGGTATGCTGAAATATAATTGTCATTTTTGTATGCCAGTCCGGCAAAGAGAAGAGAAGACTGCCTGACAGGCCACTCTTCCCAGATATATATGTCCTTGGCAAAAGGCCAGGCTGATTTATCCACAATAAAGGGGTAAATAAACTCCATGCCTATCTTCAGTGATTTGCCATCATCGGAAGAATACTCCCATATATTATTTTCAGCGGAAGACAGGATCTGAGCTGCATTGCACATTGCGTCAATATTGAAAAGAGAGTAACCGTATGGTTTGGTTCTCCTCAGTTCAAGAGGGAAACTACCGTCTTCAGCCATCTGAGATGGCAGCAACACAGTCCTGAATCTTTCTCTGCACATATTGATCAGAGTGTCATTTGCGACCAGTGTTGCCATTGCAGCAGCAGTAGCCACCCAGCAAGTGCCGTGGTTGTTTTTTGCATTCATTTCATCGATGCCATACTGATGGGTGGTCATCCATTCAAGAAATCTTTCAAACCATCCTGTTATTTTATTGGCTTGTTCGAATGGAATTATATTATTGTTAATCAATATCCTGGTTGACTGCGCTACCTCTACCAGGTGATAGGCATCTATCAATCCCACACCGCGGCCGGTGAACCTTCCCCATATTGCCTGTGCATAAAGCATATCCGGATTCATCATTGTTGCCGTATCGGCGAACCATGCCACAAGGTGCTTTATTGCCTGACGGGCATATTCTTCCCTTCCTGTGAGGAGCCATGCTGAGGTCAGCGTTGAAGTAATCTCACTTAACCGAACCATTGCATGGCGGTGATCAGAGAAGATATCAGGGTTGCTCTGGCCATCCTTCTGAATATAAGGACCTCCTGGGTTGGCGGGATCAGGCCACCAGTAATCGCCTTCTGAATAGTAGTCATGTCTTCCGCCAGCACTGCGGCTGCAAAATGAGGCGGTAACAGTAACCGGTACCTCATCCAGAAATCTGTCTGCCATGACCAAGGTTTCTTCTCTTACGTTTGCAAGCACCTTTTGTGCGTCAAGCTGGTTTGTGGCACATAAACTGATTATAATGATCAATATGGCAACAGCGTTCTTCATATAAGACTGAATTCTGTTTTGTTTCATTGTATAATATTAAACAGGGCAGTTTCTGAACTTTTTCGGGATATGAGCTTCATAACATAAAGCCCTTGGCTCATTGAAGAGAGATTTTGTTCCCTGGAATATGATCCGGCAGAATGATATTCATTGTTTATTATAGTCATCACATGAGCGCCTGTAATGTTAAAAACAATGAGCTGTGTATAGGCGTTTTCAGTCAAAGTATCATGGGTTTCTCCCATACTCTGTTTATTTATCTTCAAACTCATAGAGAAATGCTCCCGGATCCTTAATCCCTAACCAGAGAATGGGTGTTCTGAATGATCCTGCCGCGGTGTCAACAGATATGTCTATTTTTGCAGTGAGCTCCTTCCAGACCTCGAACAGTTCTTCGTTCTGTTGTGCAATTGAGGCTAACAGAATGAATGTTCTGCGTTCTGGCTGGCTTTCCCATCCTGTAATATCCCTCTGATATGGCCAGTCAGATTTGTCCTTTACATATGGCATAATAAACCCTATGCCCCTGGTAATACCTCTTCCGTCAGGCAGGGTTTTTGACCAGACGTCATATGCCTCATCAGAGAGTATCCAGGCAAGCACAGCAAGTGCGTCCATATTGAAGAGGCTGTATCCGTAGGGCCTGGTCCGTGCAAGTTCTTCCGGGAAACTGCCATCTTCAGCCATCTGGTTGGGAATAATGATCTCAAATAGACGGTTATGACACATCTGAAGTACCTCACTGTTGCCTGTCAGCTTCGCATAGGCGGCTGCCTGGGCATGCCACCAGCTGCCATGATTGTTTCTTGCATTCATCTCGTCGATCCCGTATTGGTGTGTCGTAAGCCACCGCAGGAAAGAGGCAAACCACTCCTTTATCTGGCTGATATCGCGGTCTGAAGCAAATGGTGAGTTCCCAAGATATTGTACAGCCTGAGCCACCTCGATCAGAGGGACAGCGTCTATAATGCCAATTCCCCTTCCCGTACAGATCCCTTTAATTGCCTGTGAAAAGGTCATGCTGGGGTTCATCATTGTGGCAGGGTCAATGAACCATGCCTTGAGGTGATCTACTGCTGCCTCTGCATATTTTCCTTCGCCGGTAAGAATGTATGCAGAGGTTAGTATAGAGACTATCCATGAGAATTCACTGAGCGCATTGTCGTGTTCTTTGAACATATCCGGGTAACGCAATCCGTCTTTCCTGATGAACGGCCCGTCCGGATTTTCAGGATCAGGCCACCAGTAGGGACCCTCGGAATAGAAGTCATTAGTGCCTCCGGCACTGCGCACGGCCGGGAAGGAAGTAATTGTCACAGGTTTCTCTTTGATCATTCTGTCTGCCCAGGTGATAACCCTTTCTCGCTCAAGTCTGACGACCTCATTTATGATCGAATCACGATGCACTGCCGGTTCCTTAATGCCCATTGCATCAGTTCCTGCCAGAATAATTTGAGCAGAAATCAGGATAAGGACCGGCTTCAGAAAGGATGATTTCATACTTCAATAAGGCAATTTCTGATTTTTATGTTTTATGGCCTGTCGTGCAAAAAACTGCACTATCTCTTCATGTAATTCCCCTGCAACTTTTTCGTATTCTTGTTCGTCAGCTACATTGACAGTCTCAAGAGGGTCAGTAACATAGTCATACAGTTCGGATGCAAAAAACAGGTCTTCACTGAAGGGCATGCTGCTGCGGAAATTATCTTTAAGCCAGAGAGTGTACCTGTAACGTGCTGTCCTGATTGAGTACCCCATGAACTCTCCTCCGGAGTAGCCCAGTCTCTCTGATTCGGCCTTGCTTCGCGTTCTTGGGTACTGGCTGACAGCGAATTCCTTCACTGATGATCCAGGTTTCTTCATGAGGCGGACAAGGCTTTCGCCGTCGAGGTGCTCCGGTATATCAAGGCCAGCGAGGTCACATAGCGTTGGAAAAATGTCTACAAACTCAGTAGGGGAGGAGGTTACCGATGGTTTTATCCAGGGTGCCGAGATAAGCAGCGGAGCTCTTGCAGCCTGCTCAAAGTTTGTGTGTTTACACCACAGGTTGTGATCGCCCAGATGCCAGCCGTGATCGCCCCACAGAACAATGATTGTGTTGTCTGTAAGACCCAGTGAGTCAAGTGTGTTAAGCAGGATTCCTATATTGGCGTCAGTGTATGAGACAGCTGCATGGTATCCGTGGATAAGCTCTCTCTGCTTTTCTTCCGGAAGGTCGAGCCCTACCATTGAATTTGAGAAGGAGGCTATTGATGGTATGTCAGTGTAATTATATATCTCTCCTGCGTGATGATAAGCGATCTCAGGACTGTTTTTTGCCTGGTCTGTGAATTGTGCCAGCGGCATCTCCTCACGACTGTACATATCCCAGTATTTTTTGGGAGCCACAAATGGGAGATGAGGTTTGGCAAAGCCTACAGCAAAGAAAAATGGGTTTTCATCTTGTGCCAGGCTGATCAGAATGTCTCGGGCATGGCGGGCATTTGCCCCGTCGTTATAGGCATTGTCAGGAACTTCTTCGCATTCAACTGTAGGCCTGACATTTGCCGTGACATAGTCATTGAGTTCACTCCCCCTGAGCCCCTTGCTCTGTCCTTCAGCCCTGAACTTAAGGGCATTGGTTTTTGTCTGCGGATTCTGATACTGTCCCTGAGGCTTTCCTGTTTCAGGAGGGTAATATTCATCAGAGTTCCTGTAATAAGGTACTGTCCATGACACGCCGTCAATGTTCTCGTCAACACACCTTGAGTCATATACTTTGCCAATACCCTGTGTGGTGTATCCGTAACGACTGAGATATTGCGGAAGAGTAAGTATGTCCGGGTTTACATCTCGCATTCGTGTCTTCAGGTCCCATACCCCTGTATAATCAGGACGCATTCCTGTCATAAGGCTTGCTCTCGTAGGCCCTGAGACAGCCTGCTGACAGTAGTTGGACATAAAGACTGTGCCTCTGGCGGCAATGCGGTCAATGTTGGGAGTTCTGATAAGGGTGTTACCATAACACCCGAGGATAGGTTTAAGGTCATCAACTGCAATGAACAGGATATTCGGCATTGACTCCTGCGCCTGGTTGGTCTGACAGGAAACAGGCAAAGCTGCAAGAGCCAGCAGCGCCATATTCAGACCTTTATATTGTGCCTGTTGATGCACTGATTTTGATGTTGTTGATTGTTTACTGATCTGTTCTGAAACATGATGCCGGCAGTCCCTCCTTATTATACAGATTGGCACCTGCCGGATTATCAGCCCAGGCATATCTTACTGCTGCGGGAGACACGACATTTTTATTCCAGACAATTACCTTGTCTCCCTCTATCCGGGCCTCAGCCCATACGAAATTTTTATCTTCACCGGCAATGCTGAAGTGCTTCAGTTCTCCGCCCCCCTTTACCGTCAGACCGCTGCCTTTGTTGCTAAAGCTGATAATAATCGTATCTCCGGCAATCTGCATTGACTCATAGGTGGGTCCGGAATAAACTAAATCTTCTCCATAGGCGACTTTCCGTGCTGCCAATGATAACCTGTAGCCCACATCTGATTTATTGAGAGGATGAACATCATTCCACTCTCCAATGTCATTTGCGACTGCCATGCCGGTGTTCGGCAGCGAAAGTGCCATTGCCTGAGCCTCCTGAAGCGATGCCAGGTTGCTCTCTCCGGGTACTGTCTTCACAACATTCTTGTTGGCCAGCTGCACAAAGAGGAAAGGAAAGTCTCCCTGTCCCCATTCCTCTCTCCAGTTTTTTATGAGATCGGGGAAGAGTATCCTGTATTCTGTAGCCCGGCTGACGTTAGATTCGCCCTGATACCATATCACTCCCTTGATGGCATAACCTATCAGCGGTTCAAGCATCCCGTGATACATTGATGAACCCGCATCCTGGAAACGGGTAGCATCTTCTCGTCTCAGTGGTTTTGTACTGACGCTCATTTTGTAATGCCAATCACCCCTGAGATCTATCAGGAGATCTCCGATCTCCAGCGTATAAGGTTTGTCCCGGATAAATCCGCCCTCGCCATATTCATTGAGAACACGTATGGTAATTATATTTTTACCAGCCCTGACGAGGCTGCCGTCAACAATGTATTTCCTCGCGTCATTCTTATTGGTGGTATTTCCAACTTTAACGCCATTGAAATATGTAACATCCTTGCTTACAATATTTCCGAGCCTCAGCAGGGCATCCTTCCCTTCCATTGCAGCCGGAATTTCAATCTCCTTTCTGAACCATACAACACCTCCCTCAACCTCTTTCAGACCGAAATCATTCCAGAAGTTTGGAACAGGCATTATTGACCAGGCCCCTGCATTGATACCCTCAAGGTACCACATCTCTCTTAACCCCATGTCATTCTCTGCAACATGCCTGTTCCATTCTTCCGCATACTGTCTGTCTCTCCTTGTGATACTGTCTACCAGGGCGCTGTCACGAAACTCAATTGCTTTTGAGTAATAGTGCGGATATTTCTTCAACGCCTCCTCGTTCATCCAGGCTTCGGCTGGGGTGCCTCCGTAACTGCAGTTGATGAGACCGACAGGGACTTCATATTTATCATATAGATTTTTTGCAAAAAAGTATCCCACGGCAGTAAAGTTAAGCACTGTTTCCGGGTCAGCGGCCTGCCACCCGTTATCTGTTTCAACATCTACTGTAGGGTTGAAGCCAATTCTTCTCTTAACCTTGAACTGTCTGATCATGTCATTTGCTGATGCAGCTATCTCTGCCTCGTATATCTCGCGTGACTTATACATCTCATACTGCATATTTGACTGGCCTGAACATAACCAGACATCACCGATAAGGATATCATTCAGTGCTAATGTGTTTGAGGCCCTGATTGTCATGATGTAAGGACCTCCCGCACTTGTCGGGTCAATACTGATGCTCCATTTTCTGTCGGGGCCAGCTGTTGTGTTATAGGTTTTACCACGGAACTCAATCTCCACCTTCTCTCCTGGTGACGCCCAGCCCCAGACGGGTATTTCGATCTCCCTCTGGAGGACCATCCCGTCACTGATGAATGCAGGCAACACTGCCTGTGCTCCGGCAGTCAAAGTGCCCATGATGAGCAGGAAACCGGCTATAGCTTTACTCAGGTACATCTTATTGAAATAATTACATAAAATTATTCTCATACAAAAAGATCACTGCCGGTTGAATTATCCGGCAGTGATCTTCAGGCAGCATTATTTAATTATTGCTGCTTCAAATGCTGTTTTGGCATCACCCAGCTTATCAACACCCTCATCGACCTGACGGTCAATGGTTGTTGCGGCATCCCTTGTCTTCTTGGCACCTGTGATGGCGGCCGTGAAATCAGTTTTTGCCTGCTGAGGCACCTGTCCCGGATCTGTACCAACAATTGTGGCTGCATTAAGTGTCTCGCACTCAACAATCAGATCATGCAGAGGTTGTCTGTCTGAGATCCAGGTATTATTCCGGAAATCCTCCCCGGGCTTACCGAGAGTCTTCGATGATGCAATCAGTTCAGACAAGGTTACATCCGGTTTGTTGACGACTGTGAGCACATTATTAAGTGCGTTTCGGTAAGCGGTAGTATGCTTTGTAAAGTTACTCTGGCTGGCCGGCTTGAACTGATTCAGACCATAGCCGACAACACATGCATCAACTACCGGAAGTTGTTCATTACAGAGCTGTGTAAGTTCTGCCTTGAAGTAGGCTGCATCCCTTGGTATGAGATCAGTCTCTTCATCCTTGCTGCATGATGCAGTGGATGCCATCAGCGAAAGACCGACTGAGAGCAGGAGAAGAGTATGCTTAATTATATTCATTTTCATGATTTCTGTTCTTGATTATTAGTAACCGTCATTTTGTTTTATCTGAATCTCGTTGTTGGTGTCGATTTCAGTCTGTGGAATTGGCAGCAGCAGTCTCGCAGTGGTAAATGCAGACTCCTCAGGAAGGGCTATCTTCGTATACTGTCCGTAGAGAATGTCCCAGTCGGTCACAAAGACATGCTGTTTCAGTATCTCAACAGCCTTGTCCGGGTTACCATAAGATTTGTTCATTCTCAGCAGATCAAACCACCTGATGTTTTCAAATGCAAACTCAAGGCGGCGTTCCTTATAGACAGCATCAAGCGCTTCATCCCTGGAGGCAAAAGGCACATCAATAGTAGCAACACCAGCCCTTGAGCGGATCTTGTTTACCTCATTGTGAGCAATAGCGTGGTTCCCATCCTGTGAAAGAATTTCAGCATAAAGCAGGATCACATCGGCAAAGCGAAGCACAATCCAGTCATTTTCAGCCTGTGCTTCAAGTATCATTGTCGGATCCTGGTACTTGGCGACGTATTGCAATGAATCAATGTCAGTAATAAACCATAATCCATATGACACCGGCGTACGTCTGTCAGCCGGATCTTCCAGGAACAGGTTCATCACCTCCCAGGTAGGATTATTCTGGCCCAGGGGTCTTCCAACCGGTACAAAGAGGCTGCCGGATTGTTCTGGAGCAAAGGTATTCCAATATGGAGAGCCGATCCCTGAACTGCCTGCCGTATATCTGACTGCAAAGATTATCTCGTTGTTCATCTCATTGGAGATGCTGAAAATATTGGCGAATCCGGTGGTTCCTGTGAGGAGTGCATGGCCTGACGTGGTCATAACCTCCTCAAGTAAGGTCTTAGCCTTTGCCAGGTTTTCGGTTCCGCCCATTGTCATATATGCCTTGGCCAACAGGCTTTTTGCTGCCCATTTTGTTATACGCCCCTTACCTGTCGACGGATAGGTTGCAGGAGCCTGTGCAGCAGACTTGATCAGGTCAGGTATAATAATTTCATTATAGATCTCCTCAACCGGTGAACGGTCAATCTGTTTGGCCTCAGCTGGTCCAACCGGTTTTGTAACCTTGAACATATCGCCCCAGAGGTTCACCAGCGTATAATAATGATAGGCCCTGATGAAGAGCAGTTCCGCCTCATACTGTGCTCGCTGTGCCTCAACTTCGACAAAGCTGTTGTCTCCAACAGTCGGAAGGATGACATTTACGTTAGCTATATTCTGGAAGATATTGTACCATAATGTCTGCACTCTCGGGGCACTTGTAGAGGTCCTGAAAAATTTGAAGTCACAGTAATCAACTCTCTCAACGGTACTTGTGCCGGTACTTGCCACACATGTATTGTCGCTTCTTATTTCTGTGAACATCCATTCATCCTTCAAGACAGTTGCCATGCCGGCATAGCAGCCCAGAATGCCCTGTTCGATACGGGCCGGTGTGTTGAAGAAGTCAGTCTGTGTAAGTACCGACTGCGGAGTGTCTGTCAGAAAATCCTCGCATCCTGAGAAAAAAAGCATCGCAGACAATACTATTAATATTACTTTATTTCGTTTCATGTTCTTTCTTTTTATGAAATTATTATTGCCTGGTTAGAATGTTATGTCCAATCCTGCAGTATAAGTCTGGTATATCGGATAGACACCACGCTGGTAACCGTCGATAAGCGGATTACTGTAAGGACCTGAAGTCCTTCTTGCTTCAGGATTTACACCCTTGTAATCCTTAGCCATCAGGTAGAACAAATTCTGCCCTGAGAAGTAAATCCTCAGATTGGCAACCTTTATAGCATCTGTTAGTTTCTTTGGGGCATTGTATCCGAGAGTAAGATCGCGGAGCGCAGTGTATGAAGCATCTGAAATAACATAATCACTCAGCATCAGGTTTCCTCCCGAGGTGTTGGTTCCATAAACTGTTTTACCGTCACCGGGATACATCGGGCTTACATACCTGTTCTCGACAAAGACGGTATTTGTACGCAGTGTTTCATTATAGTTTGCGTTGCCATCAATGACCTGTCCGCCCTGAACACCCTGCAAGAGGAAGCTCAGGTCAAAGCTGCGATATGTGAAGGTATTGGTTAAACCCCAGATGAAATCGGGGAACGGGTCACCGAGAACGACACGGTCGTTTTCATCAATAGCGTTGTCACCATTGACATTCACAACCTTTAACCCACCGACCACAGGTGCAAATTTTGAATAAGAGAAGGGATTACCATCTTCATCAGTCAGAGCTTTGGCTGCTGCAACCTCCTCAAAGGTTAAATAGACACCATCTGATTTGTATCCGAAGAACTGGATGGAAGGTTGTCCGACCTGAGCACGGTAGACCTCATTTCTCTCACCAAAATTATCCTCCTTATCCTTGTTCCCGTAATTAAGGAGAGTATTTTTATTGGATGTGAAGTTTGCAGATGTCCTCCAGCTGAAATCTTTCTTGTCAATGTTTGTGGTTGAAAGCTCAATTTCAATTCCTTTGTTGCTAACCTCACCGATGTTATTCCAGAATGTCTTGTGTCCTGTTATATACATGGAAGGCTGCTGCAAGAGTAGCTGAATCGTTTTTGAGTTATAGTATTCGGCAGATAGAGACAGCCTGTTTTTAAAGAAACCCATATCAATGCCATAGTTTGCCTCCTGTGTCTGCTCCCATGTGATATCAGGGTTTCCGAGGAAATCATTGTTGGCAGCAAGACCTGAGACCAGCGATCCAATTCCTGTACCGGTTACATAATTGCTTGTATTCAGGTAATTGAGATAGGAATACTGCGGTATGTTATTATTTCCTGTCAGACCATAGCTGAATCTTACTTTCAGATTTGAGAGCCATTCCACATTCTTGAGAAACTCTTCCTCAGATAATCTCCAACCAACGGAGCCGGCAGGGAAGGTGCCCCACTTATTGCCCTCGGCGAACTTGGAGCTTCCGTCAGCACGTATGCTGGCTGAAAGAAGGTATTTGCCCTCATAAGCGTATGTCAGGCGGCCAAGAAATGAAACCAGCGATTCGGAATAGTAGAATGATGTCGTTCCTGCAGTTTCAGAGCTGTTCAGCAGGATGGAAGTTGCCAGGTTGAATGAGAGAAGTTCTTCGTCAGGAAAGCCTGTTCCGATAATTGTGTTGCTTTCATCATTCGTCTGCTGGGCTGTGAAACCGCCCAGAATACCGAATTCATGTCCGCCGATAGTCTTAATATAGTGCAGTGTGTTCTCTGTAAGAAAATCTGTTCTTAAGGTTGTTTGACGCTCAAGACGGTTAGGCTCTCCAACCTTGTTTGCGGAGGTCTGGGCCATTTTATTGTATTCCTTGTACTGGGCGTAGATGCCATTGGAAGTCTTGAACTGCAGACCCTGGATAATATCTATTGTAATGTATGCATTACCCTGGACCCTGTAATCATCGGTAAAAATATCGGTCCTGTCTCTGACTGATATAGGATTATTGTTCGATGAACCAGAACCGTTGGCTGAAGTTATGTGCCATACTTCATCATCTATCCCGAGGCCACTCATTGAGAGCCCTTTGAAATGATAGGGCTGGGCCCAGTCCCCTTCCATCTGACCTGTGAGGGCTGCTGTGGCAGCATTGTGTCTTACAGGCAGCCATCCCGGGAATCGAAGGTAATCGGTAAGATCAACGGCTGGGACCTCCTGCTGGCTGTAAGTCGGGCTGATATTGATACCAACACTTACTGCTTTCGAAAGCTTGGTGTCGACCTTGGCACGGAAAGTGAACCTGTCATAGTTGCTCTTTTCCATTATTCCCTGCTCGTTGTTGTAGTTGGCGGAGAAGAAGTACCTGGTATTGCTGTTACCACCCGAGGCGCTAAGCTGAAAGTTATTTAGTGTCCCGAAATCCCTCATTGCTTCGTCGAGCCAGTCAGTCTCCTCTTCCACATAATGCCTTGCCTGGAGGTAATTCAGCCTGTCAACCTCGTTGGCCAGGTTAAAAGCCATTGTGGCACTGGTGCCATCAACAGAGGGGTCGGTCATCCTCAGGGCAGCCTCTTCATAAAGCAGCTCAACATATTCCATGGTAGTGAGCTTGCCCGGCAGTTCGAGGGCATTGCGAATACCACTGAACATCTTGAAGTTATATGTCGGTTTGGTAATATTACCGCTCTTGGTAGTAATAAGTATGACTCCGTTTGCTGCCCTTGATCCGTAGAGGGCTGATGATGAAGCGTCTTTCAGCACTTCAATTGATTCAACATCACCCATGCTCACCATTGAGAGACCGTCTGAGACGGGAAATCCGTCAACCACAATAAGGGGATCAATGTTGGTGCTGATGGAACCAAGTCCTCGCACCCTTATCTCAGGAGCCTCACCGGCATATGAACCCAGGTTGTTGACCTGTACACCAGCCAGTTTTCCCTGCAATGCCTGGTCTACCCTCGAAACGGGAATTTCATCCAGTGTCTCGGCTTTAACCGATGCAACGGCGCCTGTAAGATGTGATTTCTTCTGGGTGCCGTATGCAACAACTATAACATCTTCAAGTAGCTGAACATCTTCAGCGAGTTGAATATTTATCACAGACTGATTTCCAACGGCAACCTCTTTTGTCGCGTAGCCTATGAAGGATACTGAAAGTACCGCATTGTTATCAGGCACAGTGATGGAAAATGCTCCATTAAGATCCGAAATAACTCCGGTAGTGGTTCCTTTAACCATAATGGTGACACCTGTCATAGGTTCCCCGTTCTGGTCTGTCACTTTACCAGTTATCTTTTTCTCCTGCAGACTTTCGTCAGGCAGATTGCCTTTTGCAGATGCTGCCTGTGCCGGGAAGGATGCAAGCAGTACAAACAGTGCCGCTAGCATTCCAAACAAGCGGACCGATAAGATTCGCCGTCTGCTGCGGCAGGCGCAGTTCACTTCATTTTTTACCATAGTCATTGAGGTTAGTTTAAGGGTAATTCTGATTGAGTTCTATTCACTTATTAATTGGTTAATCATAAAAAAACAAGTAATTGGTCGACCAATTTAAGAAACATTCTTATTTAAACAAAATAGTTAGCCTATTATTTCTTTTTTTTAATGAGGAATTCCATTTTAGTGAATTAAGTGCCATAATATCTGCCAATCTGGACAGAGTCTATAATAAAAATATATGTATCACTTGACTTTACGACTCATTTTTGGGGCTATTGGTTATGAGGTCTGCCGTCAACTGAGGGATGATATCAGCCAGTTTCAAGAGGCAGTTCGGCAAGACTCCTTCAGAATATCTTGGTGAGGTGAAAACAAAGAAAAGTGTCTGACGGATATTCTTCTCAGGAAAAATAGGTACCTCCGTTGATATCAACATTCAGGCCGGTAAGGAATGATGCCTCATCTGAAACCAGATAGGCAATCAGGTCAGCTACCTCCTCTGCTTTTCCTTCTCTTCTGAGCGGAGTGGCGGCTGCAACACGTTCTCTTACCTCTGATTTAGTAAACCTGTCATGGAATGAGGTGGCTATCATACCCGGAGCCAGGGCATTAACCCTGATATTTTTTGGCCCAAGCTCCTTGGCCATTGACCTGGTAAAAGTCATCACGGCGCCTTTGGCAGCCGCGTAGGCTGAGGCACCCGGCCCACCTCCGTCGCGGGCTGCCTGGGATGAGAAGAAGATGATGGAGCCGCCTTCCGTCATGTAAGGCACAACCTCACGTGTTGTCAGGAAGGCTGACTTAATATTGACATTCATGAGGAAATCCCAGAACTCCTCTTCCATTTCGGTGATTGTCTTCCTGGCTACAAGACCCCCGACAACATTGACAAGGATATCAAGTCTCCCGTTGAATGCTGACAGAGCATTCTTAACCAGATTCTTAACATCATCTGCCTTTGTCATATCACCGGCTACAGCTATAGCCTCCCCACCCATGTCGCTTATCATCCTTAGAGTCTCATCTGCATCCTCTTTGTTGTCAAAATAGTTGAGCACGACCTTTGCCCCCTCGAGGGCCAGTTTTAATGAAACCTGGCGTCCGATGTCACGTGCGCCTCCTGTTACTATTGCAATTTTTCCTGCTAATTTCATATTTTCTGTTTTACCTGTGTTAATACTTACTTTTCCTGAACAGGGCCTATCTTCCTTGCCAGTATGTAGACGGCAGCTATTCCAAGAGGCACAAAGACCGCAATCATAATAAAAATCGGGATATATGATATTTTTGAAATGGCCGGAACGAGGAAATTCATTGTTATAACTCCGAAGACACCGACGGTACCGCCTAAGCCTGCAAGTGATCCGACTGATTTGCCATAGAAGAGGTCGCTGGGCATTGTCTGGATATTGCCAATGGCAAACTGAAAGCCAAAGAGGACAAATGCAACAATGCCAACAAATTTCACTGGTGTGTCAGCAAAGAGAATTGTAGCCAGAAGTCCCACAAACATTATCACACCACCGATGGTTATGGCTGTCTTCCTCGCTCTGTTAATTGTAGCACCTTTTGAGATAAGGTTCCCGGAGAACCATCCTCCGCTCAGGCTTCCTATTGCTGCGCCAAGATATGGGAACCATGCAAAAAGGCCTATCTGTTTCACATCGAATCCATAAACGTCAGCAAGATAGAGAGGCATCCAGCCTACAAAAAGCCACCATATAGGTTCAAGGAAGAGGCGTGACACCAGCACTGCCCACGATTCGCGGTGTGATAAAATTTCCTTTAATCCCAGGGCTTTCTGATTCTTTGCCTCTGCCTCAAGCTTATGCTGCCCGGCAATGATATAATCCTGCTCCTCTTTTGTGATCCATGGGTGCCTGGCAGGACCTGCCTTGTTTATTAACAGCCAGGGAATTATCCATATAATCCCGAATGAACCGGCAATCATAAATGTTATCTTCCATCCGAAGGCAGCCCAGAGGGTCGCAATCAGGGGAGGCGCAATAACCGATCCGACAGATGCTCCTGCATTAAAAATACCCTGTGCAGCGGCACGCTCCCTAATAGGGAACCATTCAGCATTGCTCTTTGCCGCACCCGGCCAGTTACCTGCCTCACCGAGACCCAGTGTCACGCGGAAGAAGCTGAAAGAGAGAATTCCTCTTGCCACAGAATGCATGAATGATGATACCCCCCAGACAGTGATAGCAATGACATATCCTATCCGTGTTCCCACCTTGTCAAAGAGCCTGCCTGAAAGTAACTGCCCGATCGCATAGGAGATCATGAATACATTAAGTATTACTGCATAGTCATTCTTGGTCATTCCGAGATCAGCCGAGATACTTGGCCACATAATGGCCAAAGTACTCCGGTCAATATAGTTTATGACAGTAGCCAGTCCTATAAGACTGATAATTACCCATCTAAGTCCTTTGATTTTCATCAGTGTTATTTTTTGCCACCGAAGTATGAAAGTGCCGTTCCGTCAAGAAAATCTTCCCTGACAGGGCTGAAGACATCTATCAGAATTCCATCCTCAAGACAGAGGGCTGAATGTGGTATGTTCGGCTTAATGTAAACCCCGTCACCTTCCTTAATGATTCGCTTCTCATCTCCGATACAGAACTCAAATTTGCCTGACGTCGCATAGGTTGCCTGTGAATGAAAATGGTGGTGTTGTGAACCAACCGATCCTTTTTTGAACCTGACTTTAACCATCATGATCTGGGTGTTATATCCCATTATCTGGCGTGATACACCGCCTCCAAGCTCTTCCCATTGCAGGTCATCACCCGGTAAAAAAACTGAGCTTTCCATAATTCTTTATTTATTCTGTTATTAATTGATAATTTCCCTTCCATCTTAATTCTTCACCCCGGTAGCTGGCAGAGTGTTCTTTATCGGGGTCATTGATATGTGAAACGCCAAGCTTTATCTTTTCTCCTGATGCCAGGGTGATTACAATGAGCGAGCAGTCATCGCCTGATGATTGCAGTTCAAGGGTTTTAACTGAACCTGACGAATTTTGAACCGATTCATCAAAAGGAAGATAGCTGCCATGAGCTTCTGTAACCGAGAGAAATGCATGGTTCCTGGTATTATTCTGCCTGAATATTATGCCTGGCTGATAGCGCAGGTTGTCATGCGGGTCTCCGGCTCCGAGGCTGGTAAAGTAAACATCAGTCAATCTGTTACCCAGGACGGAGAGGCTATAGAATCGCCGGTCATTCATGATTGTTACCGAGGCAGTCGTGTCGACTGATTCTGCAACACCGTCAACCCACAGATGCTGGTAACCGTTTTTGACACCGAATGCTTTCTTTGAGACAAGTTCCTTGTCATATTTAAAATTAACAGCTGTGATCTGTCCGTTATAGTAAAACGGCAGATCATAGACTGCAGTCCCGGCATTTGTTATGCGATACAGGTCAATGATAAACAGCCTGTTGTATGCATTCAGCAGACCGATTGTCCTCTGAAGTACAATGCCGTCATAGCTGTTTGAGTCAGCAGCAGCCACGATCTGAAAACCTGAATTGTGCAGGTCATAGAATAAGAGTGTTGGATGGTACTCCTCCGCAGCCTTTACGCTGGCGCCGAACTGAGATTGGCCGTTCACTGCAACAGTGTTGTGTGCAATTGTCTGCACAGCCCAGCTCTTGTTTTCAGGCAGATACCGTCCTCCGTCCTTGCTCTCAACATTTACAAATCTTGCGGCACCGTAATCTGCAAATATCTCATTACCGCGGTCATAGAAGATAAATGAAAGCCTGTCAAAGTGGCCATGGCCCATCCCCTGGGTGGTAAACTTGAATATGACAGAGCTCTGGTTCTCTCCATCACCTGATCTCATTATTGCCATTCCGCCTTTAGTACCATTAATACCGTCACTCAGGAAGAGTGATCTGCGGACAAAAGGCTCAGCAAGGCCAGCCTGGATCATCTCTGCGACTGCCAGCCCGTCACGGCTGAGCATTACA
>JAKEGI010000230.1 GCA_022615595.1 Bacteroidales bacterium
AGGGGCTGAACAGATGAAGATAGCAGTTGCAAGCGGGAAAGGTGGCACTGGCAAGACCTTTCTCTCTACTAACATTTTTAAGGCCCTGTCAACCAGGGGAGACAAGGTCACTCTCGTCGATTGTGATGCCGAGGCACCTGATGCAGTTCTATTCTTCAGTCCCGAAGTCATTTCTGCCAGGGAGATAACGCATCAGGTGCCTGTCATTAATAAAGAGGCTTGTACTTTCTGCGGCAGATGCAGTGATTGGTGCCACTATAATGCAATATTTTATGTTCCATCTGTGAAGGTCATTGAGGTTCTTGAGGATCTCTGCCATGGTTGCGGTGCTTGTCTTTTTGCCTGTAACAGCGGAGCAATTACAGAAAAACCCTCGGTGCTGGGAACGGTAACGGCATATTCTTATTCTGATCAGTCGGGCATCATAGAAGCCCGCATGAAGGTCAACGGGATGTCTCCGGTACGGGTTATCAAGGCAGCAATAAAGGATGCAGGTGACGAGGGGACAGTCATCCTGGATGCCCCTCCAGGGACCTCATGCCCATTTGTTCAGACTGTTGCTGGAGCAGACTATGTGATCCTGGTAACTGAACCTACACCTTTCGGGCTGAGTGACCTGAGGCAGAGCGTTGAGACACTCAATACAATTGGCAAAAAATACGGAGTTGTCATCAACCGTGCTGATATGGGTGATAATGGTGTCTCAACATACCTTGAAGAGAATAATATACCCATGCTCATGCTGATAAAATATGACACGGTCATAGCAAAACTATATTCAGAGGGCAGACTGGCGGCAGCAGAACTGCCTGAAATGGCTGGCAGGCTCCTGCAGCTTGCTGACAAACTTATTGAAGAAGATGGAACTGGCAGTAATAAGCGGTAAAGGCGGTACCGGCAAGTCAAGCGTGACAGCTGCCTTTGCCACCCTGGAAAAGGAAATTGTTGTTGCTGACTGTGATGTTGATGCTGCTAATCTCTACCTCATCTTCAATCCTGTTAACCATAAGGAGATTCCGTTTGTCGGAAGTCAGAAGGCTGTGGTTGATCACTCTAAATGCACAGTGTGTGGTATTTGTGAGAGCTACTGCCGGTTTGATGCTATTAGCGAGATCGGGGGCCGCATCAGCATTTCAGAGACATCATGTGACGGCTGCTATTTCTGCTCGCGTATATGTCCGACAAACGCAATAACAATGGTGAAAACTGCCGGCAGTCGTCTCTACTCGGGCGCTTACCGTAATGGCATGATGGTATACGGGCGGCTGGCACCCGGAGAAGAGAATTCCGGAAAGCTCGTAAGTATGGTGAGAGATGAGTCAAAGAGAGTTGCCGGAGATAAGAACATCCGTATCATTTTGCTTGACGGCCCTCCCGGAATAGGCTGTCCGGTAATATCCACAGTCACGGGAGCAGACAGGATAATCATCGTCACCGAGCCAACGATGTCAGGCCTGGCTGACCTGACAAGAGTGTACGAGGTCGCTGCTCGCTTCACAGGTGAGGTGGAGGTGATAATAAATAAGCACGATATTAATCCTGCTGTGACAGATAGAATTGAGCAGTGGTGCCTTAGTAATAATACCAAAAGCCTCGGAAGGCTTCCTTTCGATCAAAGGGTGACAGAGGCAATGGTAGCTGGCAAAAGCGTAACGGAGATGTTTCCTGACGCCGCCATAAGCATAGCCTTGAAAGAGATTTGGAATAAGATATCAAAATAAGAAAAAGATGGATAAGCTATTTGAAAAATTACCCATGGAGGGTATAAAAAACATTATCGCTATTGCTTCAGGTAAAGGTGGGGTAGGGAAATCAACCGTGGCAGTCAACCTGGCAGTTGCCCTGGCACGCAACGGGATGAAGACCGCGCTGGTCGATGCTGATATATTTGGTCCTTCATTGCCAAAAATGCTGGGTAGTAGTTGAGAATATGTCCTGGTTCACTCCGGCGAATCATCCGGATGAACATTACTTCCTCTTCGGAAGGGGAGGCGGAATGAAGCTGGCAAGAGAGTTTGACACCAGGCTCCTCTGCCAGATACCTATGGTCATGGAGGTAGGAGAGGCCGCAGATACAGGCCGCGATGTCTTCCAGCAATCTGACAAAACTGCGATAGAGGCCTTTGAAACCCTTGCCGGCCAGGTTATTGAGGCAGTAGCTGTAAATAGCGAGAGGAGGAATTAATAGGGAAAAGTCCCCAGTCTACAGTCACCAGTCAAAAATCACTGACTAACTGAGGACTGCCGACTGCCGACTGAAAACTGCCTATTTCAGATAGGTATCCAGAAACTCAAAGTATTCCTTCAGCCATATGACTGAGTTCTGAGGTTTGGTGACCCAGTGCGTCTCATTCTCAAAGAAGAGAAGTCTGCTGGGAACACCCCTGAGCTGAGCCGAGTTGAAAGCCTCAAAACTCTGCGAATAAGGTATCCGGAAGTCGTTGGCACCTGTGATGATGAGGATGGGTGTGTCCCACTTGTCAATCATCGTATGAGGCGAGAACTTATTGTACCCGGGAGGCTGCGGCTTGTCCCACGGTGCGCCGCTGTAGTCCTTGTTCGGGTACCAGTATTCTTCCGTTGAGCCATACTCTGCAATTGTGTTGTAGACGCCGCAGTGTGAAACAAAGGCTTTGAACCTCTTGTTGTGCATCCCGGCAAGGTAGAATACCGAGTAACCACCGTAGCTTGCCCCGACGGCGCCCAGGCGTTCTTTGTCAACGTAGGGTTCCTTCGCCATATCGTCAATCGCATCGAGATAGTCCTGGATGTTTTTCCCGCCATAGTCGCCTGATATCTGTTCACGCCAGTAGCTTCCGAAACCCGAGTTGCCGCGACGGTTGACAGCCACCACGATATAGCCGTTAGCGGCCATCATCTGGTAGTTCCAGCGGTAGCTCCATCCCTGTCCGAGAGGCCCCTGCGGTCCTCCCTTGCAGTACAACAGTGCAGGATATTTTTTCGCCGGGTCGAAGTCGGGCGGATAGATAATCCAGCTCTGCAGATCCTTGCCGTCCTTTGTCTTGGTATATCTCTCGACAGACTTGCCCATCTTAATACTCTCGTATATGTGGCCGTTGACATCGGTTATCATTGAGAACTCACCTGTTGCCATGTTGACGTTTGCCACCTCCGTCGGGCGGGCCATTGACATCATTCCTGACACCAGCACGCCGTTCTGAAGCTGCAACGGCCCCATGTCATAGTCACCCTCGGTTATCCTTGTTATCTTACCGTCAGCCAGTGTTATGTTGAATACAGGCTGGGTACCGCGATAGGGGCTTGTGAACCAGATGGCTTCGTTTCCGTTCCACTGAATATTTCCAACGTTGTAATCCCACCCTTCAGAGACCCATTTGCGCTCGCCGGTGGTGATATTATACACGAACAGGCGCTCAAGATCTGACTCGTAGCCATCTTCCTCCATGCTTGCATAGGCAACCATAGTTCCGTCAGGAGAAAAGACCGGGGTTTTGTCATAACCCATGTTTCCTTCAGTGATGTTCTTCTCTTCACCTGTTGTTACATCATGGAGATAGATGTCGGTGTTTGTGCTGAGTGTATATGCCTTGCCCGTCAGTCTCTTGCATGAATAGGCTATAAACCTGCCGTCTGGGCTCCAGCTTATGTCGGCCTCGTCGAAGTAAGGCGCGTCAGGGGTGTCAAAACGCTGGCCTTCCATAATATCCTTCTCGTTGCTGATGGCTGTACCGTCAAATGAGGCCACTAACAGGTGGCTGTATGAATAGTCATGCCAGTAGTTCCAGTGCCTGTACATCAGGTCATCAATTATGCGGACCTTCGCATTGGGGAGATCATATTTTTCATTTGCCGTCTGGTCGATCTTCACCCTGCGGGTGAAATAGACCCTGTCACCTGCCGGAGAGAAGGATAGTATCTCAAAATCGTCAAGCCCGGTTATCTCTTTCTTATCGGAACCGTCAGGGTTCATGGTCATGATCTTTCCGCCTGAGAGGAAAGCTATCATGGCACCCTTCTCGATCCATTGCGGTCCGGCACCGCCGTCAGTGGTAAGTTGAACAGCCGTTCCCCCTGCTGCAGGAATGGAATAGATATTTGTGGTTCGTGCTTCGGTGGGAAGATCATAATGAGTCACCGTATAGAGCACTGTTGACCCGTCAGGTGACAGCACTATTGATCCTATCCGGCCGTATTTCCATAAAATTTCAGGTGTCAGGAGACCACCGGCTTTCTCTGCGTCAGTGAGTGATACGTCGATCATTCCTGCCTGTGTCGTCTCTTTAGGCTCTGTGTTACAGCCATTTAAGCCCAGCAGGACAATCGCAATAATCAGGATTGTAAGTTTTTTCATGATAAAGGTTCTTTTCATTGGTTCATGAATAAGTGGTTGAAATCAAAGGTAGAAAATTAACACTACTGTAAAAATAATTTCTTGTGTATCAATTCATGTCTTTCTTTCTCCTCCTCTCCCTGACCGGGGAGAGGAGGTGGGGAGGAGAGGGGCAGAGAACTATTGATTTAGGAACCTTGACAGCCCTCCTAAAAAAAACTTGCATTCTATTCCTTATTTTAGTAACTTGTCTATGATTTTTAGCTAAACCTTCTGATCCGGTTTAATAATGTCCTCTTCGCTGACTCTCAGAGCGGACCAGTGGATCACAAAGATCCTTGCCAGGCCCGGGATGGATCAGGATATCATTACCCAGAAAAAGATCAACTGGATATCAAG
>JAKEGI010000231.1 GCA_022615595.1 Bacteroidales bacterium
CCTGATGGCCCAGGGAGGCAGGGAGAACCTCATCATCAATTACGCTATTGCTGTTTTCATCACTGCTGCACTGATTTACCTGGCAGTGCTTCAGTTCTGGGTTTTACTCAGGACAAGGAAGCACCTCAGGGAGATGAAGGCTGCTTACGACGAGATAGATGTTCAGCGTGAGGAACTGCAACTCAGGAACAAGGACCTGACAGACAGCCTGACCTATGCAAGGAGAATACAGGAAGCGTTACTGCCTGCTGAGCATCATATAAGAAAGATATTACAACATTATTTTATCTATTACCGCCCAAAGCATATTGTGAGCGGCGACTTTTACTGGATCAGCGAGAGAGATGATAAGTATTTCATCGCAGCCGCTGACTGCACCGGCCATGGGGTGCCAGGCGCTCTCATGTCAATGATAGGTCTTGAGCTGCTTCATAAGATTATCAATGAGATGAAGGTCAATGTCAGTGATCAGATACTGCTTACCCTCAATGATGAGCTGGAGGCAGCCTTCTTCAAGGAGGAGGACGGAAGAGCTCTCATCAAGGATGGGATTGAGATGAGTATTTGTGTCATTGATCGTACAACCATGGAGATGGAATTTTCGGGTGCGTTCCTGCCGGTTTATATTGTACGTGACGACAGGCTCATTGAGATAAAGGGTGATAAGCACAATGTGGGACAGTTATTCAACGCCGTGGCATTTAACCGAAGCAGCTACAAGCTTCAGAAGGGAGATATCCTTTATCTCTTCTCAGACGGTTATGCAGACCAGTTTGGCGGACCTGAAAACAAGAAATTCAAGTATCGCCGCCTGAGACACATCCTCCTGACGATCAGTAAATATCCCCTCGGAGACCAGCAGAGAATCCTTGATGAGACAATCACATCATGGATGCGTGACTGCGAACAGATCGATGATATGATGATACTGGGGGTCAGACCCTTCTGATCTCAGACCAGGGCGCTGATCTTGTCAATCAGGATGTCAGGTTCGATTGGTTTGCTGATATAGTCATCCATACCCACGGCAAGGCACTGTTCCTTGTCTCCAAGCATGGCGTTGGCAGTGATTGCTATTATCGGAACATGCATATGGGTACTCATCTCCAGCCTCCTGATCTTTTCTGCCGCCACCAGTCCGTTCATCACCGGCATCTGTACGTCCATCAGTATCAGGTCATATCTTGAGGTGCCGAACATGTCAAGTGCCTCTTTGCCATTGCGGGCTACCTCTATGCGTTTTACAAGCGGCTCGAGCATGAGCTGCGTGATGCGCTGGTTGATAGGATTATCCTCAACAAGCAGAATGCTCAGCTCTTTCATCTCCTTCCGTGATTGTTCAGCGGGCATACCTTTAATGAGCGTGCTTGCAGCAGCCGGATGTTCAGCCTTCGAGATCCTGCGGAGATTTATGCTGAAGACAAAGTATGACCCCGATCCGGCCGTTGTCTCCTGCCAGCTTCCTCCCATGCTTCTTATCAGCCTTCCTGCTGTTGGATATTGCTGACGACCTTCACCAATGAAGACGACAGGGTTGTTTGTTGAGAGAGTGAATTCAAGTTTCTGCAGGTTGTCGCGCACACCTGCCTCCCTTATCTGTATTTTTATTGTTGTCTTGCCCGTGGCACCTGATATGGCAGCTGTTATGAGATCAAGGAGTAACTGTTTGACAATGATGGGGTCACCCATATACTCACCTTCCCCCTCGCCCTTATCGTCATAGATGACAAGGCTCTGCTCATGCTTCCTGTTGAGTTTTATCAGGTCGATAGTATCCTGTATGGTAGGCCCGAGCCTGAACCGTATCTCTCCTCTCTTCTCAAAAGTTACGTTGCCGGCCGTCTCCATGGTGAGATCATTCACCACATCTACCATTGTATCTGTAGAGGCCACGAAGGTGTCAAGAAGCTCCTGCTGCTTGGCCGAAGTACCTGAATCACGAAGCATCGTGCCAAGAAGCACCAGGTTGTTAAGTGGCTCCCTGATACGGTGAGAGAAGCTGTTGATGACATCCTCGTTCTTCTCTGCGATTGAAGAGAGCTCCCCCATAATCGACCTTGTATCGGTTATGAGCCTGCGTATCTCATTTATTGCGAAGATAAGCGGTAACAATGCAAGTATGCCAGCTGCCAGCGGGATGAACACAAGACCTGAAATGGCTGTTGCCAATGCGGCTACAGCCAATAGCAGTGAGGCAGAAAGTGGCATGAGAATCCGCTCCCTTATCCTCCTTGTCATCAGTTCTGATTGCGGGATTGCTACTGGTTTTGATCTTTTTGACATACTCCCGGTAGAGTAGAAAGTTAACTCTCAAATATACACGAATTTCAATAAAGATTGTGTCACCGTTTCCTTCCTTGCGGAGAAAACACTAAATTTGCTCTCAACGGTATAATATTTGAGGGTGATCTGAAAAGGGAATGCAATGAACAGGACCGCAGCCATACTGATATTGTTTCTTGTAACTGCAGTGCCAGGCTGGTCACAGATACAGGATACCCTCGTTCAGTACACTCCTGACTTCAAGTTCCGCGATGGCATCTACCTGAACTTCGAGATGGTGAAAAACAATAGCCCCATTCCAAAGGCCAGGCTCTTTACCTCTGTAGATTATAACGATAAAGATTTCTTTGACGAGGTGCTCTCGGGAGAGAAGATCTATTTCTATGATAACCTTGGGGTCAGACAGGAGCTCGAAAAAAATTCAATCTGGGGGTTTTCACGTAACGGGGTGCTCTATATCAAGGTACAGGATACTTTTAACAGGATCACATTCTTTGGATCAATAATCCACTTTGTTGCCGATGTCACTTCAGTATCGCAGAACAACCCATATGGATATTATGATCCCTACTACTCTCCCTACGGCTCTTACGGGTCCCCTTATAACAGAGGTTATTACAATCCTTATTATTCACCATACTACTCACCTTATTCCTCATATGGTTATCCCTATGGCAGTCAATCCTCCACCCGGACTGACCTGAAGATGTTCATGATCGATTTTGAGACAGGGAATGAGTATGAATATGATCTTAAGAATCTGGAAGTGCTGCTTATGAAAG
>JAKEGI010000232.1 GCA_022615595.1 Bacteroidales bacterium
GGACCGAGGTGATTGATCCGTTACGTGTAGAGGTGATCCTCTCCTGCATGACTCCCATCTCTGTTGCGAGGGTAGGCTGGTATCCCACTGCTGAAGGCATACGTCCGAGCAATGCTGACACCTCGGAGCCTGCCTGTGTAAAACGGAATACGTTATCCATGAAGAAGAGAATGTCCCTGCCTGATCCCTCTCCCTCGCCGTCACGGAAATATTCGGCCACCGAGAGGCCCGAGAGGGCCACGCGGGCACGTGCCCCGGGAGGCTCATTCATCTGACCGAATACCAGGGCAAGCTTTGACTCCTTAAGTGCTTCGCGATCAACAAGGTCGAGATTCCATCCCCCCTTTTCCATATCCTCCATGAACTCCTTGCCGTAAGATATCACGTTGGCTTCGAGCATCTCGCGCAGAAGGTCATTTCCCTCCCTTGTTCTCTCACCTACGCCGGCAAAGACAGAAAGGCCTGAATAGGCTTTTGCAATATTGTTTATCAGCTCGAGGATCACGACAGTCTTGCCCACGCCGGCACCACCGAAGAGGCCTATCTTGCCTCCCTTAGAATAAGGCTCGATGAGGTCGATGACCTTGATCCCGGTATAGAGTACTTCCTTCTCCGTGGAGAGATCTTCATATTTCGGAGGATTGCGGTGGATAGGATACCCGCCCTTTCTGTCAAGCGGTCCGAGACCGTCAATAGGATCACCTGTGACATTCATCAGCCTCCCTTTGATCTTGTCACCGATGGGCATAATGATAGGCTGGCCTGTAGCAATAACCTCCATTCCGCGGCAGAGCCCGTCAGTGGAGTCCATGGCAATGGCCCTGACAGTTTTCTCTCCTATATGCTGCTGACATTCAACAACCAGGATGGTGCCGTCATCACGCTTAATTTCCAGTGCATCAAGGAGGTTGGGCATCTCTGTTCCGGCGCTCTCAAACATCACGTCAACCACAGGTCCGATGACCTGACTGATCACTCCAATATTCTTTGACATTTCTCTGAATTAACTATAATTGTTACTCTGTGTTTATCTCTCTTATGTTAACAAACTGTGTGTCTCCCTGCTTTTCATTTCACTCTGCCAATCAGGTTAACGGTCATCTGCTTGAGTTCACTCTTTCGGTCAGGTTTCACCGAGACCTGCTCAAGTGACTGAAATGCCTTGTTAATATAGTCATAAGCAAGGTTTTCAGCCTGAAGGCGTATTTCCAGCTCATCAAAGATGGCTTTAACAGCAGTCACTTTGGCTTCCTCATCGGCAGGTGAGGATTCGATAAGCTTTCTGAGTGTGCGCAGCCTCTCTCCTCCAGCCACTTCTAGTGCCTTGACGAGAAGGTAGGTCTTTTTGTTTGCGGCGATGTCGCCTCCGGTCTTCTTCCCAAACATCCGGGTGTCGCCATAGGTGTCAAGGAGGTCGTCCTGTATCTGGAAGGCTATACCCAGTAACCTGCCAAACTCATAAAGCAGCTCCTGGTCTTTTTCCGAGGCACCGCCAATAATGGCACCTGTTTTTAGCGAAGCTGCCACCAGCACGGCAGTCTTGAGTTCAATCATCCGGAGATATTCTGCCTCGGTGACAAACTTTTTCTTCTCGAAGTCAATATCAATCTGCTGACCAATACAAACCTCAGTTGCGGTTGTGTTGAACAGTTTAAGGGTTTTTGCGAGCACCTTAGCGGGAGCCTGACCAATGCAATCTGTAGCAATAAAGGCCATGACATCACCGGAAAGCAGTGCCTGATTCAGTCCCCATCGTGAGTGAACGGCAGGTGATCCTCTTCTGAGGTCAGACTTATCCATTATATCATCATGCACAAGGGTAAAGTTGTGAAACACCTCAATGCCCACAGCAGGCATCAGTGCTTCATCAATCTTGTCGCTGAACAGGTTACAGGACATGAGGCACATGACGGGCCTCAGTCTCTTGCCTCCGAGTGAAAGGATATACCTGACAGGGGCAAACAGCTTATCCGCCTCGGGTGAGAAGGTGAGCGAGGTTATCGCCTTGTCTGACAGTTCTCTCAGGTAGTCGCTCGTAAACATCTTCTTTCTCTTATCCTTTCAGGGCTTCAGCGCCGCTTACCACCTCAAGCAGCTGGTTTGTAATTGCCGCCTGCCTTGCCTTGTTGTATTGAAGGGTAAGCTCGCGTATCAACTCGGTGGCATTGTCAGTGGCCTGATGCATTGCGGTCATCCTGGCACCGTGCTCTGCAGCAAATGAATCGAGCAGGGCCTTGTAAAACTGTATCCTCAGTGAATTTGGTATCAGCTCTTCAACGATACGAACCTGGTCTGGTTCATAGATATAATCTGAAGGCAGAGCTTCACTCTTTCCGGGCGCCTGATCCGATACAGGCAGGAAAACCTCGGTCGTAAGACGCTGTACTGCAGCGTTCTTAAACTGGTTGTAGATTATCTCTATCCTGTCGAACTCCTTTGTCAGATACAAGTTAATTATCTTGTCTGACAGTTTCCTGGTATTATCAAAGGTGAGGTTCGAATAAATCTCGTTATGCTCTTCAAGAATGTTAAGCTTCAACCTCCTGAGAACATCCTGTCCCTTTTTACCTATCGGCATGAAGAAGAGGTCTCCTCTCTTCATCTGGTCCATGTATTTCTCGGTGATAAGCCTGCGTGTCTCTCTTATGACATTGGCGTTGAAACCGCCACACAATCCCTTATTGGAGGTAAGCAATATCAGGAGCACACGGTCACGGCCACCCTTCTTGCGGGCAGCATAAATGTTCTCGGTCTCCGTTTCACTTAGAGCGTGGTTAAGTCCGATCAGTATCTCATTCAGCTTTTCAGCATAGGGTCTGAGCTGGACTATCCTGTCCTGGGCCTTGCGCAACCTGGAAGCCGCAACCATCTTCATCGCCGAGGTGATCTGGCGGGTTGACTTTACTGAGCTGAGCCGGACGCGTATTGCCTTTAGATTAGCCATCTTGCCTTCTCGTTACCTGACTATTTGGTACTGTAACGCAATGTGATCTCTGCGGCGGCCTTTTCGAGCACTGCGGTTACCTCATCATTGATGACACCACCTTTTATTGTCTCGAGAGTGTCATTGTGATTATCACGCAGAAATTCCAGGTAATCCTTTTCAAACATCCTGACCTCGCTTACGGGAACATCCTTCAGAAGGCCTTTTGTCCCGCAGTAGATAATGGCGACCTGCTCTTCCACCCTCACCGGAGAGAACTGTCCCTGCTTCAAAATCTCAACGTTCTTGGCTCCTTTGTCGAGCACTGCAAGTGTTGATGCATCAAGGTCCGATCCGAACTTTGCAAAAGCCTCAAGTTCGCGGTACTGGGCCTGATCGACCTTCAGCGTTCCCGCTACTTTCTTCATCGACTTTATCTGGGCGTTACCACCTACCCTTGAAACCGAAATCCCGACGTTGATGGCAGGTCTTATGCCCGCGTTAAAGAGGCTTGACTCAAGGAATATCTGCCCGTCAGTTATTGATATCACGTTGGTTGGAATATATGCCGACACGTCTCCTGCCTGCGTCTCGATGATCGGTAGCGCTGTCAGCGAGCCTCCGCCTTTTATCAGATGACGTATTGACTCAGGCAGGTCATTCATTTTTCCGGCTACCTCATCAGACTCGATGATCTTCGCCGCTCTCTCAAGAAGACGCGAATGGAGATAGAATACGTCGCCGGGGTAAGCCTCACGGCCGGGAGGACGCCTCAGGAGGAGGGATACCTCACGGTAGGAGACAGCCTGCTTGGAGAGGTCATCATAAATGATAAGGGCATCGCGGCCGGTGTCGCGGAAATATTCTCCGATTGCTGCTCCGGCAAAGGGGGCATAAAACTGTGATGCGGCTGAGTCTGCTGCCGTAGCACAGACAATGACGGTATAATCCATTGCCCCGTATTGTTCGAGCGTCGCTGCTATATTGGCGACTGTTGATCCTTTCTGTCCCACAGCCACATAGATGCAGTAGACCGGCTTGCCTTTGTCGTACTCGCTCTTCTGGTTTATGATCGTATCAATGGCAATAGCGGTCTTTCCGGTCTGACGGTCGCCAATAATAAGCTCACGCTGCCCCCTGCCTATGGGTATCATGGCATCAATTGCCTTCAGTCCTGTCTGAACGGGCTGCTTTACAGGCTGTCTGAAGATAACGCCCGGGGCTTTTCTCTCGAACGGCATCTCGAACAGCTCACCGGTAACAGGTCCCTTGCCATCAATTGGCGTGCCGGTGGTATTGATAACCCTGCCGAGGAGACCCTCGCCAACCATGATGGATGATATACGGCCTGTCCTGCGAGCCACATCGCCTTCCCTGATATTTTCTGAAGAGCCAAGGATGACCACCCCCACATTATCTTCCTCGAGGTTGAGGACGATACCCTTAATGCCTGCTTCGACAAACTCGATAAGTTCGTTGGCTCTTACATTTGAGAGACCGTAGATGCGGGCAATTCCATCGCCCACCTGCAAAACTGTTCCGACTTCTTCAATGTCGATTGCTGTCTTTACGCCTTCCAGCTGCTTTCTTAGGATCTCTGATACCTCTGAAGGTTTGATATTGGTCATAATAATTGATCTTATATGCTATTCTTCGGCATTTCCTGCCATTGTAAACTCTTTCCTGAATTTGTTGATTCTGTTTCTGACGCTGGCGTCAATGTAGGTGTCATCGACCCTGAGTATGAATCCGCCTATTATCGAGGCGTCGATCCTCTCGATGAACTCACTTGTGGTACCTGTATCGCCTGCTGCGATGGCGGCCAGCTCCTGTTTTACCTTTTCATCCACAGCAACTGCAGTGGTAAGGGTCACCTGTCTGATGCCCCTGTGACGACGCGTCAGGCTGATGAAATTTCTGGATACCGCATTGAGATATGTGCCGCGACCCCGGGAAAAGACAAACTCCACGAATGTGACAGTCAGCTTGTTCAGCCCTTTGCCTGCCAGTGCGAGCATGATCTCCTTCTTTTTTGCGAGTGATATGACAGGATTCTCGATGATCTCCTTCACCTCCTGCATCGAGCATAGCTGATTGATGGTCTTCATATCCTCATATACCGCATCAAGAGCCTTGTGCTCCAGGGTCATTTCAAAAAGTGCCTTTGCGTATCGTACCGCTATCTTGCTGTCATTCATCGGTGTCAGTTACTTTTTGCCTCTATTTCGTTAATATATCTCCCGATGAGTTTCTGCTGCTCGGCATCGCTTTTAAGTGTCTGGCTCACCACCTTTGATGCCACCTCGATAGCCAGCCTGGCCACCTCCTGTTTTACCTCCGTGATGGCGGTGATCTTCTCCCTTTCGATGAGTTCCTTCGCACGTTTCACCATTGCATCTGCCTCTGCCTGGCTCTTCTCTTTGGCTTCTGCCACCATTCGGTCATGGGCATGACGTGCATCGCGGAGTATTTTATCTCTCTCCTCGCGGGCCTTCCGCAGTATGGCCTCATTGTCAGACTGGAGGACCTTCATCTCTTCGCGTGCTCTCTCGGCTGCCTCAAGCGCATTGCGGATCATATCCTCACGCGCCTTGATGGCCTTCATGATCGGCCCCCATGCATACCTCCTCAACAACACCAGCAGTAAAAGAAAGATGAAGGTGGTCCAGAAAATTGTCCCTATTGCGGGACTGGCGAGACTGGTTGATAGTAACATATTCTGAGTTCTTTGAATTTGTAAAAGAAGGCCTGCAACCAACCGTTGCAGGCTTCAGTTTTCCCTTAGCCAATCATAGCCACAACGATAGCGAAGAGGGCTGCCCCCTCGATGAGTGCTGCTGAAATGATCATGGCAAGCTGGATCTTTGAGTAAGCCTCGGGCTGACGTGCTATGGCGTCCATTGCTGAACCGCCGATACGGCCGATACCAAGTCCGGCGCCTATTACGGCGAGCCCTGCTCCTACTGCTGCTAATGTTCCTGTCATGTTGTGAATAGTTTAATTAAACAAATAATATATGATTTTTAATGATGTTCTTCATCATGTGTGGCCATGCCAATAAAGAGAGCTGAAAGCAGTGTGAAGACGTATGCCTGAAGGAAGGCGACGAGCAGCTCTATGCAGTCCATGAAAAGCACAAAACCTATTGATACCGGGGCAACAAGAATTGTGTCAAAGATAAAGATCAGTGTGACAAGGCTGAGCACTATGATATGGCCTGCAGTGATATTTGCAAAGAGACGGATCATCAGTGCGAAAGGCTTCGAGATGAGACCAATGAGTTCAATGGGTATCATCACAGGCAGCAGCCAGACAGGCACACCCGGCGCGGCAAAGACATGCCGCCAGTGTGTCTTGTTGGCACTGAACTGCGTGATGAGAAATGTAAAGGCTGCAAGAACAAAGGTCACGCTAATGTTGCCTGTCACGTTTGCACCAAAGGGAAAAATCGGTATAAGTCCGAGGAGATTGTTGATCAGAATGAAGAAAAAGGCTGTCAGCAGATAGGGCATAAAACGCTGATACTTTTTCTCCCCGATGTTGGGTATTGCCACATCATCCCTGATAAAGAGAATTATCGGTTCAAGAAAGCCCATAAGACCTTTAGGAGCAGATAACCCGGCTTTTCTGTATGAAGCGGCGAGAGAGAGCATCAGCCATGCAAATATCACCGCGGCCACGAGCATTCCAAACACTGTCTTTGTGATCGAAAAATCAAGTGGCAGAGAGGCCTCAACCTCATGCCCCTCTTCATCTACCTTAACTATCTTCCCCTCATTCTCTCCCTCGTGAGCAACGGCAAAGCCCTCATGTGAATGACCGTGAGCCAGCTTTTTTGAAGAGAAAAAATGTAAGCCTGAAGACCTTTCGTAAAGGATAACCGGCAGATAGACCGCCACATGTGAGCCGTCCTTCTTCGTCCAGAGATGCCATTCATGCGAGTCAGTGACATGATCAATGATAAAGGTGCTGGCATCAAATTTTTCCTTCGTGTCTTGTGATTTGGCTCCCTTCTCTTTTTCCCCGGCAGCA
>JAKEGI010000023.1 GCA_022615595.1 Bacteroidales bacterium
ATGGAGACGCTCTCGCACTGCAGCAACCTTCTTAAGGTTACTCCTGAAGAGTTCCTGACAAAAGAGTATGAGGTGCCTGTCGTCTGCCAGATAGGACCTCAGCATTATGTAAAACACACTGACGGCAGGCCGTTCGACTTCAATAATTTCGTGTATCACCCCGGTGACTATGTTTCTGATTTCCTAAGGTTCACCAGGGTGACCGACATCTTTATTGCAGCTCACTACTGGGACCCGGCATCACCTGTTTTCTTTTCTCAGGAGGATGTTGAGAAGCCTGAATTCCACATATCGGTGATAGCCGATATAAGCTGTGATATAGGAGGTCCTGTCCCAACAACTATCAGGGCCACGAGCATAGCAGAACCATTCTACGGTTACAACCGGACACATCATTGTGAGGAGGAGCCCTTTGTCAGGCCAGAGAATATCACCGTAATGTCAATTGACAACCTGCCCGGCGAACTGCCTCGTGATGCCTCGAGCGATTTTGGCAGGCAGCTGATGGATCATGTCCTGCAGGATCTGTTCATCGACAACTCATCACCGATGATCCTTCGTGCGACAATCACAGGCGAAAACGGGCTGATGCCGCAGTACAGGGATCTCGAGGAGTGGGTCTTCCCTGAAGATGAAAGGTTATGATGCGGATTGTCATATGCGGGCCTGCCCATCCCTACCGCGGGGGCATAGCAGCCTATAACGAAAGACTGGCGCAGCAGCTCCTCCAGGAAGGAGATGCGGCAGCCATTTATACATTCAAGCTTCAGTATCCCAGGCTGCTCTTTCCTGGCAAGACCCAGTTCGAGGATGGCTATGCTCCGGAGGGTATAACAATCACACGTGCCATAAACTCTGTTAATCCGCTGAACTGGTTCCGTACCGGATTACGTCTCCGGCGGACCAGACCTGACCTGTTAATAATGAGGTACTGGCTTCCTTTTCTGGCTCCGTCACTGGGCTTCATCGCCCGCATTGTAAGAAGCAACGGTTATACCCGCGTCATAACCATCTTTGATAATGTAATCCCGCATGAGAAAAGAGCAGGCGACAGGATGCTGACAAAATTCTTTATCAACAGCATCCATGGGGCACTGGTTATGACCAGGGCAGTCGAGGCTGACCTCCGGCAGTTCAGTAAGAAGATACCGTGCATCATATCACCCCACCCTCTCTTTGACAACTACAGCGAGCCTGTGACACGTGCTGAGGCAATAGTACGACTCAGCCTCTGCCCGGCTGAAAAGTTTATACTCTTCTTCGGGTTTATCAGGGAATATAAGGGACTGGACCTGCTTCTGGAGGCAATGGCTGCCCCGGCTGTCAGAGACCTGGGAATAAAACTGATTATTGCCGGGGAGTTCTATGAAGATGAGAAGCCTTACTTTGACATTATTCATAAACATAACCTTGGATCAAGGATAATTCTTCACTCTCATTTCATCAACAGGGAGGAGGTGAGGTACTATTTCTCAGCAGCCTCGCTGGTGGTACAGCCATACAGGTCAGCCACACAGAGCGGCGTCACCCAGGTGGCATATCACTTCAACAAACCGATGATTGTAACAAATGTAGGCGGGCTGGCCGAGATAGTCCCGCACGGGAAGTGCGGTTATGTCGTTGAACCTGAGCCTGGCGCCATCGCGGAGGCGATAAGCGACTTTTTCAGGGGTGGCGATGAAGAGAGGTTCAGGGCAGGTCTTGAGGAGCAGAAGAAGCTATACTCATGGGATAAGCTCACAGAGGCACTGCGGGTGCTCACGAGAGAGACGCAGAGGCACAGGTAGGTTCAGAGTCTGAAGGTCTGAAGGTCTGAAGGTCTGAAGGTCTGAAGGTGACATAAACCGATAACTGATAACCGATAACCGACAACCGACAACCGTCTGCTGACTTGCACCCTGCACCTTGCACCTTGCACCACTACTGCCTCAGAAATTCAGCTTATCTCTGATAAGATACCTGTTTCTTTCCGATGATCTTCTGTTCACCAGCTCGGCAAGGAATCCTGTAAGGAAGAGGAAGGAGCCGATGATCATCACCGCAAGGGCAATATAGAACCACGGACTGTCAGTCACCAGCGGTGCCCTGAGATGCTGATTGATGAATATCAGCTTGCGTGTACCCAGGTAACCGGCCATGATAAATCCTGTTACGAACATAAGTGTGCCAAGCATGCCGAAGAAATGCATCGGACTCTTTCCGAAACGGGTAATAAAACTGATTGTCAGGAGATCAAGGTATCCCTTCAGGAACCTGTCAAGGCCGTATTTTGTGACGCCGTATTTGCGTGCCCTGTGCTGTACGGTCTTTTCACCTATTCTCCTGAAGCCGGCCTCCCTGGCAAGCATAGGGATATACCGGTGCATCTCACCGAAGACCTCTATGCTTTTTACCACCTCAGCATCATATGCTTTCAGTCCGCAGTTGAAGTCATGCAGCCTGATACCCGAGAATCTGCGGGCAGTGAAGTTGTATAATTTTGATGTTGTTCTCTTGATGAACGGATCATATCTCTTTTTCTTCCATCCTGAAACGATGTGATAACCATCTTCCCTGATCATTTTCACCAGGTCGGGTATCTCGTCAGGGCTATCCTGCAGGTCGGCGTCCATTGTAATGACCACATCGCCGGCGGCTTCGCTGAAGCCTGTCTGCAAGGCAGCCGCTTTTCCGTAGTTACGGCGGAACCTGATGGCTCTTACATTTTTATCTTCAAGTGAAAGCTCCTGCAGCACTTTCCAGGTGTTGTCATTGCTACCGTCATCAATTACTATCATCTCGTAGTCAATTGATGATGAAGCGCATACATTCCTGATCCATTCTGCCAGTTCTGGCAGTGAATCGGCCTCGTTATAGGCTGGTACAACTACACTGAGATCCATTATTCCTTAACTGGTTCCTCCTCATCGAGCAGGGGGTTACCCTTTTTAGCGATGAACAGTGATACAAGGAGTGACATTATTAGACCGAAGAAGACGCCGTTTATTACATACAAGAGTGATGTAAACCATGGCTTCATCAGCTTGGCCTGCATCGCCATACCTGCATCGATGGCCGATTCCGGCATACCCCGGCTAATCATCTTCTCCTCAGTCATTGCCAGTTGCTGGTCAGCCAGGCCTGGATCGATAAAGGCGTATAGGACATATACATAGATTGCTGTGATAACTGCAGCATAGATATTTATCACCACACCTGCACCAACTGACTTGCCGTACGAAATATATCCGTTGTTGTAGTGATCACGGTATGAACGTAGCAAAAAATAGAGCACCAGGAAGCTGATAACCAGGCTTGGCAAGAGTATCCATGTCTTGAATGTGAGGTCAAGCATATAAGTGAGCACAGAAAAGACGATAGCGACCAAACCAAGTATGATTCCGTAGTTCAGAGTCTCTTTCCAGACAGATCCTTTTTCTTCCATTTTATGAGGGTATTTGGTTTTGAAAGCAAATATAGTCTATTTAGGAATATCTGTCGAACAGTGGCGTATGGAACTATTATTTTGGGAGGGAGATATATTTTTGTACCTTTGTGCGGGGTAAGTCTCATACGACCAGCTCCCTTTGAACTCCCCCAGGGTCGGAAGGCAGCAAGGGTAGAAGGTTGTAGCGGTGCGATGTGAGTAGCTTACCCTTCTTTTTTTGTCCCCTGTCAGTATAACTTTATATATTTGCCGTCACTTTCATGAGAGATGATAATAAAGCTTTATCCCGAGAACCCCAATCCTGACCGTATCCGCAAAGTTACCTGGGTACTGGAGCAGGGGGGTATTGTCATCTACCCGACTGACACCATATATGCCATGGGTTGCGACATCAAGGCTGTCAAGACGATTGAAAAGATCGCCAGGTTCAAGGGACTGAACCCGGGCAACCCTGACATGTCAATGATATTCTCATCGATGAGTCAGCTCTCAGAATACACTGTTATTCATGACAACAACCTCTTCAGGCTTCTGAAACACAATCTGCCGGGCCCGTTCACCTTTATCGTGCCTGCAAACAACCAGATACCGGTTATCTTCAAGCATAAGAAGAAGACGCTCGGTATCCGTATTCCGGACAATAATATCACCCTGGAGATAGTGCGTGACCTTGGAAGGCCGCTGATGACGACATCAATCCATGAAGATGATGATATCATCGAATATATAACCGATCCGGAGCTGATTCACGAGAAATATTTTGACTTTGCCGACCTGGTTGTTGACGGAGGGTCTGGCAGCAACGAACCATCAACTGTTGTTGACTGCACCGGTCCGGAGCCGGTCATCTTAAGGCAGGGCAGGGGAGTGCTGGAGGTGTAGGAGTTATTGAATTATCGAGTTATTGAATTATCGAATTATCGAATTATCGA
>JAKEGI010000233.1 GCA_022615595.1 Bacteroidales bacterium
ATTTGAGATCATATCCTTTATCTCAATATAATTTGTCACCATTGAACGGGTCTTGTCGTCCATGGGTATCTTATTTATGTGTCCTATCAGAAGCTTGTAGTTCATCTCGTCAATTACAGCATCATTCTTGATTGTCCAGATGGCAAAATCAGGATCGGTATTGATAAATGAGAGAAGTGATTTTTCCACCATTATCACACCTGAGGCAAGCATGTTGTTTATTAGAGATGAGAGTGACGAGAATTCCTCGGTCTTTCGTACTTTTTCGATAATTCTCAGCATGTTCATTATCCGGTCACCGATGCGTTCGAGGTTTACCGTCATACGGTAGCAGGCCACAATGCGTCTGACATCAGATGCCACCGGCTGATGAAGGACGATAGTGTTGGTAAACTGTTCACCAATAACCACTTCAAGGTTATCAATCTGATTTTCAGTCTCACGCATCTGGTCAGCCATGCGTTTGATTGATTTTTCATCGGATGTTGCCATCACCTTCTCAAGAAGGGTGAGCTGGTTCAGGGTAAGGTTTGCCATCTCCCTGAAGCTACTCATTATCTCATTTATTGCCTGTTCTTTCCTTGTGCTCATTGCCTGGTTATTTTAACAAATGTATGAAATAAGTGATTTATCATCCGAACTTACCTGTCAGGTATGCCTCTGTCCGGGCATCTTTCGGGGTTGTAAAGAGTGTCTCGGTGCGGCCTGCCTCAACCAGCTCCCCAAGATACATGAACATCGAGTCATCCGAGATCCTTGCTGCCTGTGACATATTATGGGTTACGAGGACAATGGTATACTGCTTCTTCAGTTCACCCAGGAGGTCTTCGATTTTGGATGTGGCAATCGGGTCGAGGGCTGAGGTGGGCTCATCGAGCAGCAGTACCTCCGGGTTGAAGGCGATGGCCCGTGCCACGCACAGCCTCTGTTGCTGGCCGCCGGAGAGAAATGTTCCCTTGCGGTAGAGAAACTCTTTAACCTCATCCCAGAGAGTCACATTACGAAGGGCATTCTCGACTATTTCATCACGCTGGTTCTTTTTCAGCCTGATATCGTTCAGAGAGTATCCTGCCACAACATTCTCATATATTGTCATGTTTGGGAATGGATTGGGTCTCTGGAACACCATCCCCACCTTGCGGCGAAGCTCAATCACAGACATTGAGAAGATGCTCTGTCCGTCGAGAAGTATATCGCCCCGGGTCTCTATGTTTGGATAGAGCTCATGCATCCTGTTCATGGCTCTGAGCAATGTACTCTTGCCGCATCCCGAGGGGCCCATGATGGCAGTGATGCTGTTACGCTTCACTGTCGCAGATACATCCTTGACGGCATAACGGCCTGGCTCATAGGCTATTGAGAGTCCCTCGATCTTAAGTACCGGCTCCGCGGTTTGTGTGTCACTCATCAGTTTCAGATATATTTATGTTTTGAAGCTATGCTGCGCGAAAGGAGGTTCATTGAGAGAACGAAGATCATCAGGAAGAGTGAGGCACTCCATACAAGGTTTACCATATTGGGGTCGTTGTAGAAATCCCATATCAGCAAGGGTACAGCGCTGACAGGCTTCGTCAGATCGAGGCTGACGGACGGATTTCCGAGGGCAGTGAGCATCAGCGGAGCCGTCTCGCCAAGTATCCTTGAGAGTGCCAGTAATACACCCGTTGCGAGCCCGCTGAAGCTGACAGGGATAAGCACCTTGATGATCATCTTGTAATAGGGAGCCCCGAGGGCGAACGCCGCCTCCCTTATTGTTACGGGTATCATCTTCATTGTCTCCTCCGTCGATCTTATTATAAGCGGCAGCATCATGATTGTAAGCGCTGTGCTGCCCGCCAGGGCTGAGTAACCACGGGTAATGTTTTTTACAACCCAGAGGTATGCTATTATTCCGAGGATTATGGAGGGCACACCCTGAAGGATCTCTGTCAGGCTTCTGATGAAGTTGGCATATCGCTTTGTTCCGTTCTCGTAGAGGTAGATACCGGTCATCAGTCCCAGCGGTATAGAGACAAGTGATGCAACAAGGACCATAAGGAGTGATCCGATGAGGCCGTTGACTATTCCGCCGGGAATCACCTCACCTGATGCTGCTGCCATCATTGCCTGGAATGTGTCAGGTGCCGGTTCGGTGAAGAAGGCCAGGTTTATCTGACGGTATCCCTTCAGTGCCAGATTACCGACGATGAGGAAGATAGGCACTACCGTTATCACCGCACCTGCAATGATGATGTACTTCAGTCTTGTATTGGTGCGGTTGCGGCGCTTTATGTTATCTGTCAGCAGGTTATCCATGGCAGAATTCATGCAAATCGTCTGATTATGAATTTACCTGCTGCGTTGACCAGTGCCGTGATGGCAAAGAGCAGCAGTCCTATTGCAATAAGCGCGCTCAGCTTAAGTCCATCGGCTTCGCCAAACTGGTTGGCAATTACGGAAGCCATTGTGTTTCCTGGTGAGAAGAGACCCTTTGGGATAATATTGGCATTACCGATAAGCATGGTGACTGCCATGGTTTCTCCGAGGGCTCTTCCGAGGGCGAGGATGAAACTTGCCACTATGCCTGACCGGGCCGATGGAATAATGACGCTGAAGATAACTTCGCGGCGTGTGGCGCCAAGCGAGTATGCCGCCTCTTTAAGTTCGGACGGAACCATGGCGATTATCTCAGCGCTCAGTGAGGTAGCATAAGGGACGATCATTATCGCCAGCACAATGGAGGCGGTAAAGATCCCGAATCCCTGATCTGTAAGGCCTGTGCTGATAAGCAGCGGACGGAGGGCATAGAAGCCCCAGAAACCGTATACTATGGAAGGGATTCCTGCGAGCATGTCGACCAGGCTCCGCAGAATGCCGGCTGTCCTGGTGCCCCTGAAATATTCGGCAATAAAGAGTGAGGTTGAAAAGGCCATAGGGATGCATAGCAAAAGAGCAAGAAGGGAAGTGATGACCGTTCCAGCAATGAAGGGCAGCGCCCCGTATTCCTCACTTCCGGTAGTGGGGTTCCATAACGTCGAGGTGATAAAACCTGGTCCATACTCCCTGAATGCCGGTATAGCACCCCCCGTGAGAGAGAGTACTATCCCGGCACTTAACAGAAGTACTGTAAGTGAGGAGAGAAAAAGTAACGCTTTTGTTACTTTATCGCCACTCATCAGCTATTATTTAATGATAGGTTCGCCGTTATAGGTGATGCTCCTGAGCAGCACTCCTGCCTGTTCCGCTGCATTCTGCGGCAATTTCGCATAATGGACGCTCGTGGCAATTGCCTGGGCACCCGGACTCGTAAGCCACAGGAGAGCGTTAACTGTTGCAGTTGCCACCTCTTCGGTACGATCCCTGTATGACTGCTCTTTGTAGATTATTGCCCAGGTGAAGCTGGTTATAGGATATGCTTCCGGGTTTGGTGAGTTTGTTATCATGATACGCGTATCAGCAGGCATCTCTGCTGTAGCTGCCGCAGAGAATGATTCGAGGGTTGGATCCACGTAGTTACCCGCGCTGTTTTGTATGAGTGCCATCGGGATCTTCTGAGCATAGGCATATTCAAAACCAAGATAGCCGATAGTACCCTGGCTC
>JAKEGI010000234.1 GCA_022615595.1 Bacteroidales bacterium
TGCCAGGGCCTACCTCAACAAATGATGATGCTCCGTCGGCAATCATTCTGGTGACTGTCTGTGTCCACCGCACCGGTGAGGTGAGCTGAGCGACCAGGTTGCTCATTATCAACTGCGGGTCTCTTGTAGGCATTGCGGTAACATTCTGATAGACAGGGCATACCGGAGTGCTGAGGCTGGTAGCCCTGATGGCTGCCTCAAGCTCACTGCGGGCCGGCTCCATGCATGGTGAGTGGAAGCCTCCGCTGACAGCCAGAATGACAACACGTTTTGCACCCCGTGCCTTGAGCTCCTCTGCAGCTCTGTTCACACCCTCAACGGTGCCTGATATCACTATCTGTCCGGGGCTGTTGTAGTTTGCCGGCACAACTGTATCTTTTGAAGCATTGCATACCTCTTCCACTATTGTGTCGTCAATACCCAGCACGGCCGCCATTGTCGACGGCGTTATGCCGCATGCCTTCTGCATCGCGGCAGCCCTGCCGGCAACAAGGATCAGTCCGTTCTCAAACGATAGCGCCCCGGCTGATACCAGGGCAGAGAACTCCCCGAGAGAGTGACCTGCTGTCATCGCAGGAGCAAAAGCGTTGCCCATCACTCTGGCAAGTATAACTGAATGAAGGAAGATGGCCGGTTGCGTCACCCTTGTCTGCCTGAGCTCCTCCTCGGTACCGCTGAACATAATATCAGTGATGCGAAATCCCAGCAGTTCATTGGCTTTTTCAAACATCTCATGCGCCACCGGCGAATTATCATACAGCTCTTTTCCCATACCGGGAAACTGCGACCCCTGTCCGGGAAATACAAATGCTTTCATTATCCACGTCTCCGTTTAAGCCCCAAAAGTAGAAAAATTAATTATGATTGCGCACCGGTCAGTGCAGCCTGTTGCCGATCAGATGAATGAACTCCTCCCGGGTGTTGAGGTTTGAAAGAAAACACCCGGTGAAAGCCGAAGTGGTAGTGACAGAGTTCTGCTTTTGCACCCCGCGTATCTGCATGCACATGTGCTGTGCCTCAATGACCACGGCAACACCAAGGGGCTTGAGATTCTCCTGTATGCAGTTGCGTATCTGTGTGGTGAGTCTCTCCTGTACCTGCAGTCTGGCAGCATATGTCTCAACCACGCGCGCAATCTTGCTCAGGCCCGTGATACTGCCGTCCGGGATGTAGGCCACATGGGCCTTGCCAAAGAAAGGAAGCATGTGATGCTCACACATTGAATAGATGTCAATGTCCTTGACTATCACCATCTGGCGGTACTCCTCCCTGAACATTGCGCTGCGCAGTATCTCCTCAGGATTTTGCTGGTAACCCCTTGTGAGAAAACTGAGTGCCTTGGCCACCCTGGCAGGAGTGTTGAGCAGCCCTTCTCTGTCAGGGTCTTCGCCAAGAAGTCTTAGTATCTTGTAATAATACCCGGCAATCTCGTTTATTACGTCGGGATTCCACTTTTCTATCTTGTTGTATCCGTTTGATAGTGTTCCACTGCCGTCGTTCAACTTTTCCATATTATCCGTAATATTCTATGAAATTATTCTCTGTCTCTTCTATCTTAACGCAGTACAGTGCAGCGCCCTCCGCCTCCAGAGGCAACTTCAGCTCACCCCAGATGGCCACTGCAAGATTTTCCGTGGTGGCTGTCTTCCCGGCCATGAAATCTGTTTCGGTGTTCATGTTCCTGTGGTCAAGCTTGGCTATCACCCTCTCATTTATTATCTCTTTTAGCCTGGTTGCATTCATGAAATAACCAATGGCAGGGTCAATCTCCCCCCTGACGGTCACCTTGAGTACATAGTTATGCCCATGCCAGTTTGGATTTGAACATTTGCCGTAAATCTTCAGGTTATCCTCATCACTGAGGTCGGGGCGGAACATCCTGTGTGCTGCACTGAACCTCTCTCTTCTGGTTAGGTAGATCATAACCCTTAAAGTTAAATGAAATGGCCTTTGTAAGGAATAAACAGATCAAAAATAATATATTTATCCGTTTAAATCAGTTATTCTAAATGGATGCAGGTTTTAAAGACATACTTATAGCTGTGGCGCATCAGTCTGAGGCCGGGGCAGTGGAGAACGCCATGAAGGCTGCCGGGTGCCAATGTGAAGTGCTTGTCACTGGTGTCGGTGGTGCGGCTATGTCATGGGCCCTTCAGAAGAGGTTCACTTCCGGAGGCATTCCTGCCCTTGTCATCAATGCAGGCATTGCAGGAAGCTATGCTGCACCATATCTGCCAGGGGATGTTGTTTTTGCACTCTCTGATTGTTTTGCCGATCTGGGTGTAGATGACAATGGCACCTTTCTCTCTCTCTTCAGGGCCAGCCTGGCAGATCCTGAAAAACCACCATTCAGTGGAGGGCGCATACATTGCCGGGGCAGATGGTTTGACAGGCTGAACGGCAAATATCCCGCCGTCAGGGCAGCAACAGTCAATATGACCTCAGGGTCACAGCCTGTGATAGACCGCATCAGGCATTCCTGGGACCCTGAGATAGAGACCATGGAGGGTGCATGGTTTGCCTATTCCTGTGAGATGTCTGGTGCAGAGTGGCTGGCTGTCAGGGCAGTATCAAATATGGTTGAGCCACGTAACCCGGAGAAATGGAACATCCCGCTTGCCCTCACAAAGCTTCAGGAGGCGATGAAAGATATATTGATAACAATTAAGGAAGGATGAGACTTACACTTGGGTTTTCGCCATGCCCCAATGACACATTCATATTTGAGGCCCTTGTTCACGGCAGGATTGATACCGAGGGGATCGAATACGACTGGTTTCTTGCTGATGTTGAGGAGCTCAACCGCAGGGCACTCGACGGCAGTGTTGACATCACCAAGATGAGCTATCATGCATATGCCTGGGCAGCAAACAGTTATCTGCTGCTGGATTCGGGTAGCGCTCTCGGACGCAACAACGGCCCGCTGGTTGTCAGCCGCAGGAAGATATACCCTGATGAGCTCGATGATGCCATGATAGCTATCCCCGGCAGGTACACCACCGCCAACCTCCTCTTCAGCATCTTCTGGCCCGGAGCACTGCGTAAACGCGAGTATCTCTTTTCCGATATCCCCGAAGCAGTCCTCTCAGGAGAGGCCGATGCAGGCGTAATAATTCATGAGACCCGGTTTACCTACAAGGCTATGGGGCTGAGAAAGGTAGCCGACACTGGTGAGGAGTGGGATAAATTAACGGGTCTGCCTATTCCCCTCGGCGGAATAGTGGTGCAGCGAAGCGTCAGTGATGATGCAGCGGCCAGGGTGAACAGGTCCATCCGTCGCAGCCTTGAGTATGCCCGCGCCAATCCTGCCGCCTCACTCGATTTCATTCGCAAGAA
>JAKEGI010000235.1 GCA_022615595.1 Bacteroidales bacterium
CAGGTCTTTCACTCCCATTTCAGATGCTATTTCAAATATCTGGTTGCTGATCAGGTCACCGTCACGAAGGTGATGATGTGTTGAGATGGTCATCCCGTCTCTCAGCCCACACTTCAACAGGGCCTCTTTCAGAGAGCCGATCACCTTGTTGTTATCTTCAGGATAATCGATGCATGTCGATATGGATGGCGCATATTTACGTCCTGAGGGGCGGTGTTTACCGACACCCCTGAAAGGAACAGCCTCTCTGCCGTTGATCTCATCCGGCACCAGGCGGCCGGCAGCGTTCTCTATCAATTTCATGACCTGATCATCTTACTTGTTATTCCTTACCCTCATCTTCAATCCAGTTTTCTGAGATTATCCCGAGACGTACAGCCAGATCTATTGTCTTCACTGCTCTTGCCACCACAGGCGGGTCGATCATCTTCGACCCCAGAGCCACCACACCGAGGCCGTTGGCAAGAGCATCGCGGTATGCGATGACAATTTTCTTTGCCTTGTCTGTCTCTTCATTTGTCGGGGAGAAACCCTTTCTTATGACTGCAATCTGCCGCGGGTGTATGCAACCCATCCCTTCGAAACCCATTGCTTTGGCTGATAGCACATTATTGAGGAGCCCCTCCATGTCAGCTACGTCTGAGAAGACTGAGTCTATCGCCTGAATGCCGGCAGCCTTTGCAGCCACAACAATACGGTTACGTGCATATAGTGACTCAGTCCCCTCTTTAGTGCGCTGAACGCCGAGATCAGCCGTATAATCCTCAAGGCCGATAGCCAAAGCCACCACATTGGGTGTTGCTGTTGCTATATCATAGGCCTTCTCAATACCTCTTGCGCTCTCAATTATGGGCATGAGAAATACTGTCTCATCACCTCCTTCCCTCTTCTTAATTGATGCAATTGCCGCGTCAACCGCTCTCAGGGTAACGGCATCCTCGCATTTCGGAACAAGAATCATGTGCACATTGTGAGGTATCACGCTCTCCAGGTCAATCAGCCCCCGCTCCCCCTGGTTAATCCTTACCATCCTCTCAGCGCCGTAAAAATTGACTGCCCTGAGGGCATTCCTGACAAGAATCCTTGCCTCATCCTTTCTGTCAGGAGCAACCGAGTCTTCAAGGTCAAGTATGACACCATCAGGAGAATGAAGGCCTGCATTCAGGAACATTCCGGGATTGTTGCCGGGAAGGTAGAGCCTTGAGAAACGGAACCTCTCCCTGGCTGTGTGATATGTGTTCTCCGCGATCATCCCGGGAAGGAAGGAAGCATCGGTACCGGTCAACGCTTTTATTGCGGCTTCCACCCTTGCCGCTATCACGAAGGGGAGGGCACCGCTGTCAATGACTGATAGTTTTGCATTATGCACGCCAAAGAAATCAAGCAGTTCGAGGCACTGCTTCTCAATTGCCTTGCCGTACATGCTTTTGACCTTTGACTTCAGGCTCAGTTCCACACCTCCCGAACCGGTAATTTCCAGGGTCACTTCAATGTCAGACCTGACCCTTGGGCCGGCATTGCCGGTAATTGCCTGCTTCATCTCCGCTTTCTTAGGTAGTTTATGCAAACTTAAATAATTATCCGAGATAACTCAGTAAAATTCCAGCTACAATAGCTGAACCGGGAAGAAAACCGGGCACATCAACACAAGTCACGACAGGGATATTAAATGCATCGCAAAAACGGATGAATCAGGCTGCCTTGCGTGACGCCTCAATGTCAAGAACTCCTGCAAGGTAAGCCGGCTGGTTGGCGACGATACCTGCCGGCATGCCGTCAAATTTTGCAAAACCGACGACAATATTTTTCGCGTAAGCTTCGTGCACCTCAATAAAGTCATGGTAATCAACAACCCTGGTTATTACATCTTTGACGTCATATGGCTGATTCGGACTCTCAGGTATGATATCGTTCAGGTCGTCCTCCAGTCTGTCAATAGGGTCATCACATTCAGTCTGCGGTGGCTCCTCCAGGTTGTTCTGCGGCATAAAACTGAGAAGTTTCCTTATGATGAAATCAGTAAGTGCGGGCGAATAGACAGCACCGCCGGCGCAGGGACCGAAAATGGCCGATATCTGTGGAATAACCCCGTCAGACAGGAACTTCTTGTCAGCAAGGCCGAAATCTTCTGTACGGTGGGTGACAAACATATCATACTCCTCAAAACTGCCCTCATCAAGCAGTAGTGTGATGCGCTCCCTGGCGGTCAGTTTTCCCTTCTGGTACTGGTCTTCAATCCGTTTATCCCCACCACCGAGACGTGCCTTCCTCCTGAAATCAAGGAGCTGCTGTATTCTTTCCTGACTGTTCATTTATTCTTATTTCTTTGTGATACTCTTATTTTCACATAATTCCGTCAGCACCCCGAATGTTGATTTCGGATGCATGAATGCAATGCTCAATCCCTCTGCACCACGCCGCGGCTGAAGATCTATCAGCTTTATCCCTGCTGCCTCAGCCTCCCTGAGTCTCTCCTCGATACTTTCAACTGCAAAGGCGATATGATGAATGCCCTCACCCCTCTTTTCAATGAATTTACCTATGGGCCCCTCAGGATCAGTCGATTCAAGCAACTCAATCTTGGTCTGACCAACCATGAAAAATGCAGTCTTGACTCTCTGGTCAGCCACCTCTTCAATGTTGTAACATTTCAGGCCCAATACATTTTCATAGAAAGGAATAGCTTCGGCAAGTGAATTGACAGCAATGCCAATGTGCTCAATATGTGTAGGTTTCATAAATAATTATTGAATTAATTTCCGGAGAATTTGATTGCGCAACTTAATCCTAATTGACACTGCCTCAAAAGATAAATATCATGTTTTCGAACTATTTTAAATATAGTCAAAACAGCCCCAGGAAGGTAGAATATATCCCTGAAGATTATTAACACAGGTCTAAGGAAACATTTAAATCAGGAGGAGGTCAGAATGGAAAATCAGCAGGAACTGTCTCCATCTTTTTTGTTTCAGGTTTCTTTGCCGCCTCATGGAGTGGATTACCGTCAACGAAGATTGCCTTGAAGGGTTTAGTGGGGCACGCATGCTCACAGGCTCCGCATCCGATGCATATATCGTCAATCACCTCAGGGATAAGCAGGTTTCCCTCATATGGAACCATGGCGCATGCCTTTGTCGGGCAGTGTTCTGAACAGGCGCCGCATGCCGTCTTCTCGGTCGCCACGATACAATTGTCCTTAATGAAAACCGCCTTGCCGATACGTGTCAGTTTTTTCGCTTCCAGCATAAGGGGCATAATGGCACCGGTCGGGCATATCTCAGTACACAGGGTGCAGTCATAATTGCAGAACCCGCGATGAAAATCCATCCTCGGTTGCATGATGCCCGCAATTCCAAACTCACTCACTGAAGGTTGAAGGACACTGGTGGGGCAGGCCGAAACACAGAGCGAGCAGGCAGTGCAGCGCGAGGTGTAAGCCGATAAACCCGTTGATCCGGGAGGAGAAACAGGGTACAGCCTGTCTTCCTTAACCGTTGAGTCCTTGGTTGGTACCGGGGTGGTGTTATTCTGTGCACGAATGACCTGCGATCCACCGGCAATCATCAGCAATGAGCCTGCTATGAAATTACGCCTTGAAGCATCGGGCTCAGCCGGTTCATTCGAAGATCTTAACCTGACAAGTCCATACGACATGGCTTTCTCATTGCATGCCTCAAGACAGTTGAAGCAGTTGACGCACCTGCTTATATCAACGTGCTTGTTCAGGAAGTCGATGCACGATGATTTGCATGACATCGCACACCTGCCGCAACGATTGCAC
>JAKEGI010000236.1 GCA_022615595.1 Bacteroidales bacterium
ATTATGAACCTGAGAAGTTGCTGCACATAATCTCAAACCTTATCTCCAATGCCATTAAGTTCACACCCCCTTGCGGCAGGGTGGAGGTCAGCTCTGCCCTCAGGGAGGGCAACCGGTTTGAGATAAGGGTCAGTGACACCGGTCAGGGTATTCCTGAAGATCACCTCCCCCATATCTTTGACCGCTTCTACAGGGTGGATGAACATAATGCCAGTGCATCGGCCGGTTCGGGGCTTGGCCTCTCACTTACCAGGGAGATGGTTAAGCTCCTGGAAGGAACAATTGCTGCCGGAAGCATCTATGGCGAGGGAACAGAATTTGTTATTGACCTGCCTGTCACATGTGATGCACCTCTTCAGGAGGGTCCGGTATTGCATGAGATGAAGGGCAGGATATCTGCATATTTACTGTCGGCCAGAAGGAGTGAGGCTCTTTCAAAGGCCTTGGCCAACAGAAGAAATGAGAAGCCAATGCTGCTGCTGGTGGAGGATAATTCCGATGTTGTTTTTTACCTCATGTCTCTGCTTGAAAGGGATTATGACCTGATTGTTGCGGCCAACGGCGAGGAGGGTGTCCTGAAAGCGGTCGAGTATGTGCCTGACATCATTCTCAGCGACCTCATGATGCCGGTGATGGACGGCATCACGATGCTTGATTCCGTGAAGAATGATTTCCGCACGAGTCATATCCCTGTGGTATTGCTTACCGCACGGGCTGATATCGCTTCCAGGCTCGAAGGTCTTGAGAGGGGCGCTGATGCTTATATAACCAAGCCATTTGACAAGGATGAGCTGAAGGTTCAGCTCCGGGCTCTTATATCCCAGAGAATTAAGCTCCAGGAGCGCTATGCGGGATTTGGGAACCTTGTCCTTAACGAGGAGAAGGATTTTCATTTTGAGGATTCCTTCATGCGGAAGATAAGGGAGATAATGCACTCTAACCTGGGGGATGAGGGCTTTGACATTAACAGGCTAAGCCATGAGATGGCGATGAGCCGCACCCAGCTCTACCGCAAATTCAGGTCACTGACCAATATGACCATCACTGAATATCTTCGCTTTATGCGCCTGCACAGGGCGAAGGAACTGCTGCACGACTCACTTCTTACAGTTGCAGAGGCAGCTTACCGGACAGGATTTAAAAACGTCTCGCACTTTAGCAGGGTCTTTAAAAGGGAATTTGGCGAAAATCCCAGCACCATCAGAAAATAACCACTTCTCTCTCTTTTGGTACGCACAGCAATGACTATGGTACGCAGAGAAAAGTGAGTTACGCCACAGTGGCCTAACTTGCATTAAGATATTAACAATAAAACCTGTCAGGCATGCCAAATTTGCCGCATATCTATGAAGCTTCAATTCCCGGGACTGCCTATTCGGATAAGGGCCTTGCCTGTACCATTAAAGTAAAATCGGGTAAATAATACCGATAATCATGCAGCAATGAAAAGGCTGATCATAATACTGACATTGTTACCTGCTGCCATGATATGCGCAGCGCAGAAGATAAACAGGGCGGAATACTTCATTGACACTGATCCGGGTTTTGGCAAAGGAACTGTTTATTCGCTTCCCTCGCCGGGTGGCAAACCAGTAGTGGAGTTTACAGCGAATCTTACCGGGGTGACCAGCGGTGACCATATACTATATTTCAGGGCCAGGGATGCGTCCGGCCGGTACAGCCATTTGTATGCACACGCGGTAAAGGTTACCCTGTCAGATATCGGAGACACGGAAGCACAGTCATGGTTCAGGATGTACCCCAGTCCGAGCACAGGAACACTTATGATTGATCTCTCCGATCTGCAGGGCAGCTCAGTAAAGTTCACCATAAGTGATCTGAACGGTCGTACGGTATATTCAGGGGAACTGGAAGGTGGAAGCACCACTTTATCGCTGGATCTGCCGGCTGGCATCTACATGGTGGCCGTTGAATCAGACGATAAGGTGTTCGAACAATAGTTGCTTATAAGCAGGTAGACGCTGACATCGGTATCCGTAAAGAGTTAGGTAGTGTTTTTTCATCACGGATCAGAGTTAAGGTGCGGGTACTGATGATGAGGGTGTCTTGAACAGGCACCCTCTCTTTCGGAAATGAACCGGTAACGGTGAATGCAGAATATGATTCAGGATGATAACATAACCCGGCAGCGACAGGAGCACAACCACAATTCAGTTGATCAGCTGTTTATAAGCAGGCTGGTTCAGATTGTTCATTCAAACATACAGAATGAAAATTTTGATGTGGATGAACTGGCCCGCGAGGCAGGCATGAGCCGATCATCCATTCACCGCAGGCTGAAGCGTCTGACAAAAAAGAATGCCAGTCAGTTCATACGCGAGATAAGACTTCAGAAGGCACTGGAGATGCTTCAGCATGATTTCTCAACTGCCTCTGAGGTCGCCTATAAAGTGGGATTTGGAAGTCCTTCCTACTTTACAAAGTGTTTCCATGCGTATTACGGCTATCCTCCAGGAGAGGCGAAAAACCATCTTCTTGCCGAGGAAAGGGGGAAGCAGGATCTTCAATCACATGAGCATGACGCTGATAGTTACAATAACTACCCGAAGCGTAAGCCGGTAATTCTTTTTACAGCTGTTGCAGCTGTTCTCCTTGTCATTATATTCCTCCTGACTGAGTGGCCGGGGCGCCAGGTGAAAGATATGTCAATAGTGGTCCTGCCATTCAAAAATCTCAGCGGGACTCCTGACAATCAATATCTGGCTGACGGTATTATGGAAGACATCCTCAACAGCCTTTATCATATCAGCGATTTAAGGGTCATTTCGAGAACCACCTCGGAACATTTCCGCGACACTGACCTGACATCAGGTGAAATATCAAGGCAGTTAAAAGCCCGCAATGTGCTTGAAGGGAGCCTGAGGGTGCAGGAGAACGAAGTAAGGATCACTGTACAGCTTATTGACGGGAGAAAGGAACAGCATCTCTGGTCGCAGAACTATGATCGCAAGATGACTGACATACTTGGCCTTCAGGGCGAAATAGCCAGTCAGGTAGCAGCAAAACTGGATGCTGTAATCACTGACTCCGAGGCCAGGCAGATAGGTGAACTCCCGACCACGAACCCGGAAGCGTGGGATTATTTTCTCAGGGCTCGTTTTTTACTTCATAAGGCAAATGATGTTCAGCGGTTCGATATCAGCAGAGAGGGGCTGATGGCCAGCCTGAAGTACTACGAGATGGCCATTGCTGCGGATTCAGGTTTCACGGAGGCGTATGCAGGTCTTGCAAATGCATGGTACAATCTTTCGGCATGGGGCTGGTACAAGCCCTATCAGGAGGGTATTGCTAATGCCTGTAAGCATTTCAACAGGGCGCTGGAGCTTGATCCCGGATGCGCTGAGGCACATGCATTAAGAGGTGTATGGCTGGCATATCCTGAAAGAAAATTTGAAGAGTCCAAGACAGAATTGCAAACTGCACTCGAGCTTGATCCGGATTTTCCAACGGCGCATCAATGGTATGCACAGTTACTTATGATCACGGGGCCGATTGAGGAGGCACGTAAGCATGTCGACCGCGCCGTTGAACTGGAGCCCTATTTCTGGGTGGTGCATAACCTGAGTGCCTGGATCTGTTACTTCGAGGAGGAACATGAAAAGGGAATTGAGGCCTGTATTACTGCACGCGACCTGAACCCTGATTTCATTGACAACAACTGGCTGTTTGCTCTTCATTATGTCAGGCTGGGTGAGGGAGAAAAAGCCGCTATGGCACTCCGTGATGTCTTTAAGAAGTATGCCTCCATCAGACACCTGGGCGACGAACTGATGGATGCTTATTATAAATCAGGTACTGACGGGATATTTACCTGGCTGATAGATATAAATAAAAACAGGCCTTTACCTGTTGACGGACTGACGGGCCATCCCTTTTTTATTGCATGGTGGTACGCGATTCTTGGCAACAGGGAGGAAGCGGTGCAATGGTTTGAAAAGGCCGTTGCTATGCCAAATATTCCACGTCATTATTTTAATCTAATTGCTACCAACCCTGATTTTGATATCCTGCGCGGTGACCCTCGCTTTATTGCAGTGATTGAAAAAGCAGGGCTTGCCCCTTACAATACCAGGTCTCCCAGGTAATTTGAGACATAGTTTTAAATTATGCAACATTGTTTAAAGCGATGGAACGCATAATATTATGGGCCTGCTTCTTCTATCGCTGAACTTTGTATAATAACATTCAAAAATTTTCTTATTAACTAAAACCTAACTTATGAAAACAGCAAAGAAT
>JAKEGI010000237.1 GCA_022615595.1 Bacteroidales bacterium
CTTAAAAGAGCAATAATTAAAAAGAGAAAAAATGAAAAAGATGTTACTACTGTTCTCAGCGGTATCGGTTTTGGCGCTTCAGCCCGTCAGGGCACAGCTGTCAGATCCCGTGCAACTGATGGAACGAAGCCGTGACCTGACAATGTCAGGAAACCTTCAGTCAACCGCCACCCTGACAATCACCGAAAAAAACGGATCAACGAGAACACGCAAGATTGCAATGCAGTCAAAAACTGCCGGAGGTACGGAGAAGAGAATGATAAAGTTCCTTGATCCTGCTGACGTTAGGGGAACTGCCATGCTCATTATTGACAATGAGGAGATCCAGGATGATATGTGGATCTATCTTCCTGCACTGAAAAAGACGAGACGAATAGTGTCAACCGAAAAGGGAAAGAGTTTCATGAGCTCGGAATTTTCAAACGCTGACATGACCTCTGCGGCCCTTGCCGATTTCAAAATCAGCCATCTTCCTGAATCGGGGAAAAACGAATTATGGCTGATTGAGAGCGTCCCGGTCACAGAAGACAAGGTCGACGAGTACGGATACTCTAGGAAGATCACCTGGCTTGACAAAAAAGATCTTAAAATAAAGAAGATTGAGTTCTTCAATTTTGACGGTGAACTATTCAAAACAATAGAAATATTATCTACCCAACCAATAGCCGGAAAAGAGGGATATATCATGACGGAAATGTATGTCATGAATCATATTAACGGCAGGAGTTCCAGAATAAAGTTCGACGAATTAAACACAGAGTCGGTAATCGCTGAAAATGTATTTACTGTTGAGGCTCTGGCACGTTAAATCTGAGCCTAAGTGCCATATATACAAATATATAATTATAATACGAATAGGGGTCAAAAAAATATATAGACCCCTATTCGCAGGATTAAAAAACCTGTTTATTTATGACGGACCAGGATTGCCATGTCGGACTATTTCACCCTGGAAATTTCGGAATTTATTGCCTCCAGCAGGCCACCTCCGGGGGTGTCTCCGCTGAGTTCCCAGAACATGATTCCGCCAAGTTTGCTGGTTCTCACATATTCTGCCTTCATCCTCACAGAGACGGTATCGTCATAGGTAATCAGGATGCTGTCAGCTGCATTGTATAGCCAGGGAGCCTTTGCCACCGGATCCCAGTGTCTCGCGAACCCATTCTTATCCTCGAATGATTCTCTCAGGGCAAAATAACGGCCAAAGCCGTCCCATGCTCCCCTGTTGCTCTGGTACATGCCATTGTTTTCAGGTGGCACGCCTATCCAACCCTTGCCGTAAAAGGCTGCGCCGATGACAAGCTGTGAAGGGGCCACTCCCAGTCCGATGCAATACTCAACTATCTCCTGGGCGGACCTGGTCATGCCCTATCCTGTCCATGGCCTTCCTGAGGTCATGCATAAGAGCAGTGAAGTTCTCCTTGTCCTGCGGACTGTGCAGATTACCGGCTCCCGGAAGTCCCGGGTACTCCCAGTCGATGTCCAGTCCGTCAAGATTGTATTCTTTTATGAAGCTGACCACACTCTCAACAAATTGTTTACGTGTCTCGGGAGTCGCCGCCATCTCCGAAAATCCTCCCGATCCTCCCCATCCGCCGCAGGCAACCATGACTTTCAGATCCGGGTATTTTGCCTTCTGGGCTGACAGTTTCTCAAGCAGTGCGCCCCGGATCTCGTTCCTGAATTTCATTTGATTATCAGCTACCTCTGTGAAGCTGAAGATAATATGGGTGAGCTTGTCAAGCTGAAGGGTGTCAGGATCAAAGTCCTCTCCGCGTGGCATGAAATACGCCATTATATGAGGTCCCTCCTGCGCAGGCCTGTTCCCTACCTTACAGCCGGTCACTATTGCTGCAACCAGGAAAAATAAGGTCAGAAACGTGTTCTTCATCTGTTTTGCTTGTTAATTAATACCATTATGCCGTAAGTCAGTACCATTATTATAATGGCTGTATCACCAGGTTATTCCACTGAACCTTAATCCCTCCTCCGTCATGGATCTGCAGAGCAATGCGGCCGTTAGCCCTGCCGATTTTCGGATCAGAGAGATGTGTCATCTCCTCTCCGTTAAGCCATGTGGTCACCTCATCCCCAACGACTTTGATCCTCATGGTATTCCATTCACCGACTTTCAGTATCTCCTCCTTTTCATCGGGTATCTGGTTCAGCCATCCCCTGCCGTACGATTCGTATATGCCTCCTGAGTCGTGGCCTGTGGGGGCTACCTCGACCTGCCATCCTGATACTTTGGTGCCGTCAACCATCGACCGGAAAAAGATACCGCTGTTGCCGTCAGAAATCTGTCTGAAGTCGACAGACAGGTCGAAATCCTTATAATACATCTCCGTAGCAAGGTAACCGTACTGTTTGTCAGGGCCGCTCTCGCATACAAGCAGTCCCTCTTCGACGAACCATTTCTCTGTGCCGTAGGCTATCCACCCTGTAAGGTCAACACCGTTGAAGAGGTTTTTTGCTTCTCTTTCCTTCTCAGGCAATTCCTTTATCTTCATGTTCCTGAACCAGGCTTTGCTGCCGTGGTCCTGCAGGCTTATGTGACCCGTGGCAGACAGGCCATATTCCGGTGCGCTCATCCATTTACCGCTGTTCTTCAGGGCAAACCATTCGGGAGTCCATGCTTCAAACTCCAGCAGCTTCTCTCCGTTAAGCCAGTATTCCACATGACCGTTGTCAAAAAGGATCCTTGAGCTGTTCCATTCTCCTGCGGGGTTCAGTTTCTTTTTTGCTGTGTCAGGAAGGTACATTGCATAATCTGCTCCGGCCTTCTGCCACTCTTCCAGAGGATCAGGGTATCCAAAGTCATCAATTAACTGGTATTCGGGTCCGGTGACGTATGGAGTATGGAAGCGTTCCGATTCCATGACATGGTAAAGCAGCCCGCTGTTACCCCCTTGCTCTATCTTCCAGTCAAACACAAGGTCAAAATTCTCATACTCACCGACGGTGATAATATAGGCTGTTGAGTCACTGCCTGTCCCGTCGGCTGCGATGCACCCCTCTTCAACCTTCCAGTGACCTGTACCTTCACTGTTATAAAGCCTCCAGTTTCCAAGGCTGACACCGTCAAACAGAAGTTCCCATCCCTCGGCTTCTTCAGCCTTTGAGAGTTTGTTTTGATTTCCGCTGCAGCCTGAAAAGTTTATCAGGAGCAATAACATTAAACAAGTGATAAGCTGTTTCATGGTTCAATATTTCTGGTTAATAATTAGCGACCGTTAATATACAATAATGTGTTTTACCTTGTTCATTTTAAGCGATAATCGTTCATGGCAAGAGCAGGATTATTTATCTTTAACCTCTCTGCCACCTGGCAGAATTACAGAGTTTGAAAGAATGACCATCAAGCATGATACGACAATCGTGGCTCCTGCAACCGGTATCGGAGGGGCAATCTCGGTTATAAGGATCAGCGGCCCGGAAACCTTCCGCATAATCTCCTCCATCTTCAGGCCTGCATCACAATCTTCAGATATCGAAAAACACAAGGGATACACCGTTCATTACGGCCACATCGTGGAAAATGACCACCTTATTGATGAAGTGCTTGTCACCATTTTCAGGGAGCCAGACTCATATACGGGTGAAGATTCGGCTGAGATCAGTTATCATGCTTCACCTTATATCCAGCATAAATTGCTGGAGTTGCTTACCGGCCTCGGTGCCTCTGTTGCCATGCCGGGAGAGTTCACCATGCGTGCTTTTATGAACGGAAAAATGGACCTCTCACAGGCTGAGGCAGTGGCAGACATAATTGCCTCGGAGTCTGAAGCAGCACACAGGCTTGCCATGACTCAACTCAGGGGTGGTTTCTCGAAGGAGATCGAGAAGCTGAGGCATGAGCTCCTCTCCTTTGCATCGCTCATCGAGCTTGAACTTGATTTCAGCGAGGAGGATGTTATTTTCGCTGACCGTTTCTCCATGACCGAAACAATTATCAGGATCAAAACCCTGGTCGACAGCCTTGCATCATCCTTCAGGCTGGGTAATGCAATCAGGAAGGGTATTCCTGTGGTTATTGCGGGCATGACAAATGTCGGCAAGTCGTCTCTACTGAATGTTCTCCTGCAGGAAGAGAGGGCAATTGTCTCCGACATCCCGGGAACGACACGTGACACCATTGAAGAGGTATTGCACCTGGGAGGACTGCTTTTCAGGTTTATTGACACCGCAGGGCTGAGAGAGGCGGAGGCTGAGGCTGAGGTTAAGGATAAGGTTGAGGTCAGGGGTATTGAGAGAACAAAGGCTAAACTTGAAAAGGCTGACATAGTTCTTGCGGTGACTGAAGCAACAGAGCCTGCTGATAACATATCATCGATTGCCGCCGTAATGAAGGAGCTCATCCCTGACGGCAGAACAAGGGTTATTCTTGTGGTCAATAAATCAGATCTTCTGCCTGCAGACAGGCTTTCAGTACTTAAGGAGAAGATATCAGCCTCATGCAAATTGCCGGTTGTTTTTATCTCTGCCGTCAGAATTGAAGGCATTGATGAGCTGAAGCAGATGCTTACCGATTCAGTTGAGAAGGGTGCACTGGATGCACCTCAGTATATTGTCACCAACGCAAGGCATTTTGAGGCGCTGACAATGGTGTCACAGAGCCTTGGAAGGGCGCTTGACGGTTTTCGTGACGGAATCCCCACCGTACTTATAGCAACTGATATCAGGCAGGCTATATACTACCTTGGTCTTATCACCGGTAAAATAACCCCTGATGACATCCTTGGAGAAATATTTGCAAACTTCTGTATCGGAAAGTAAATCAGGAATAAACTTGATGATGATTGGCAGAACCATCATTTCAATCAGCAGGAGGCGGATTCGGATAGGAGTTAGTTATAAATGAAAAAGGCAATGTACAATTGAGCAAAGATAAGTTATGGATTAATAAAAGGGTGTCTCAAAACTAAAGTGAGACACCCTTTTATCGTTTTATGTC
>JAKEGI010000238.1 GCA_022615595.1 Bacteroidales bacterium
TCAATACTTGTTCCCAATGTAAGCTATGGTGAAGATTATGCCGTGGGCCTGGCGATAAGCCGTCATTACCAGATAGGCCGTATTTATGAACCGCTGTACCTCTGCCGCCGATGGGATGAGAACTCCGACGCTGCCCTTGAGGTGAACAAAATGAATTTGCATAATCTGTACAAGGATAAGATAAGGACAATTGAACTGATTGCAAGAAAACGATTGTCAGCTCCTGAAAAAGACAAATAGCAGATTCTATGAGTGATTATTCTGCAAGAGTTGGTGAGCTCTTCAATGAACAGTTGAAAGAGTGGGGCCTGGCGCGTGACAATTACCTTCAGCTGAATAACGTGGTGACAAGGAAGTTCAGCTACCCCTTGTTTGATCTCTTCGTACAGTTCAATCCGGGCCGCATAACTTCATCTGCCGCAAAGGTTGACACACGATCGATAGAGGCGAGGCCATGTTTCCTGTGTGAAAAGAACAGACCTGCACAACAGAGAGGGGTGGAATATGAAGATGATTATATCATCCTGGTTAATCCTTTTCCTATCTTCAGGCAGCACCTTACAATTGTCTCAGAGTGGCATATTGACCAGCGCATTGCACCCAACTTCATGACCATGCTCGACCTTGCCCGAAGTCTGCCTGAATATTCAGTTTTCTATAACGGTCCGCAGTGCGGCGCCTCGGCTCCTGACCATCTTCACTTTCAGGCCGGCAACAGGGGATTTATGCCTGTGGAGAGTGATTTCGGAAAGAAAGCCCTCTGCAGGATACAGGCTGTGAATGACGGAATTGAGTTATGGTCATGGGAGGAGTACCGGAGAGGAATTCTGACTCTGAAGGGAACCGACAAGGATGCGCTTACAGGTGCTTTTGAGAAATTCTATGTAAGATTTGAGCTCATGCAACGCGACAGACCGGAACCGATGCTGAATATAATCACCTACTATTCAGAAGGTAACTGGATCATTCATATCATCCCGAGAAAGCTTCACAGGCCATCATGCTTCTTTGCCGAGGGCAATGAGAAAATAGTGCTCAGCCCTGCCTCGGTTGATATGGGCGGAGTGCTCATCACACCCAGGGAAGAAGATTACCTTAAAATTACTTCGGGGGATATCAATGATATTCTCGACGAGGTATGCCTTTCCGAAGATGAGATTGAGTCATTGACGTCAGATATTATTTAACAGTTATGAATGCACCCGAGATCAGTGTTGGTATTGTTTCAGGCAGCGAACTTTCATTCACTCTGAACGGAAAATATACCTGCAAAACCTGCGAAGTCACACAGACAGGAAAACATACCGCAAGGATAAGCAACGGAAGGATCATCATCGTAAACGGAGAACAGGCCATCGAGGCGGAAGAGGAGGTGACCTTCACGCCTGAGGAGGGTGCCAGTTCAGGTTTTACGCTTCATGCCGTTACCATTGGTGTTAACTTCCACTGGCAGAGAGATGAGGATCAGTCCTTCACGGGTAAACTGAAGTTCATTATTGAAGAGGGTAAACTGACTGCCGTGAATATCCTCTCTGTTGAGGATTACCTGTTGAGTGTAATTTCCTCTGAGATGAGTGCCACATCTTCTTCTGAGCTTCTCAAGGCACATGCTGTCATATCGAGGAGCTGGCTCCTTGCTCAGATGGATAAAACGGCAAAACTCAAGGCAGGGGCAGAGAAATACACTACCACATTCATAACCGGGAAGGAGCTCACGAAATGGTATGACAGGGAGGATCACAGTAACTTCGATGTGTGCGCAGATGATCATTGCCAGCGTTACCAGGGTATTACCATGGCTTCAACACCTGAGGTTGAACATGCGATAAATGAGACATACGGACTTGTGCTCATGCATGGAGGAGCCGTATGCGATGCACGCTTCTATAAGTGCTGCGGAGGCATAACAGAGCTTTTTGAGAATGTTTGGGAGCCTGTAAGCCATCCATATCTTCAGATGCTAATTGATAACGACCGGATGCCTGCAGGATTTGAAACGGACCTCACCAGGGAGGAAAATGCAGTCATGTGGATAAAGGGAAACCCCCCGGCCTTCTGTAACACAAACGACAGGGAAATACTGTCGCAGGTGCTGAACAGCTACGACCAGGAGACCAGTGATTTCTTCAGGTGGAAGGTCAGCTACACCCAGCAGGAACTTAGTGACCTGGTAAGATCAAGGAGCGGGATTGACTTTGGACTGATAACTGATCTTGAGCCGCTTAGCAGGGGTGTCTCAGGCCGCATCATCAGGCTGAAGATAAAGGGAGACAAGAGGGAGCTCATAATTGGAAAAGAGCTTGAGATAAGAAAATCTCTCTCAAAATCACATCTTTACAGCTCAGCGTTTTATGTTGAGAAGTCTGTTGATGCAACAGGTGCAAGGTTCATACTGCATGGTGCAGGTTGGGGCCACGGCGCCGGACTGTGCCAGATAGGTGCCGCAGTGATGGGTGCCAGGGGTTATTCATATGAACAGATACTCATGCACTATTTCAAGAATGCTTACCTGAAAAAGATCTACTGAAATGAAAAGAGCAGCGCTGTCAGTTGTACTTCTTTGCTTAACAATCGCCTGTGCCTCAGGCGGCTCATGGATCAGGATAAACCAGCTGGGCTACCAGCCTGAGTCGGTAAAGGTTGCCGTATACATCTCAGCTGAGCCCGGTACACCTGCAAGCTTTACCGTGTGTGATGCCCTCACTGACAGGATTGTATTCAAAGGCAAGGCTGCCATCTATGACGGGTCAGTCTGGGGCATGGCGGCAGCAGCGAGACTTGATTTCTCAGGATTGACGCAACCAGGTGGTTACTATATTCTTTATGGCAGAACATGTTCCGAAACATTCAGTGTTGATGCAGGCGTTTATGACGGCACAGCTGATTATATCCTTAAATATATCCGGGCCCAGCGCTGCGGATACAACCCTTTCCTTGCCGATTCATGCCACACATATGACGGGATGATAGTTGACCATCCCACCCTCTCAGGGACACCCGTTGATGTTGTCGGAGGCTACCACGATGCCAGCGACCACCTTCGCTACACCTCCACCACGGCCAACTCAGTTTACCAGATGATGTTTGCCTACAACAGGTCGCCGGAGATCTACCGTGATGACCATGATGCTGCAGGAGCGAAGGGCAGCAATGGCATTCCGGATATCCTTGATGAGGTAAAATGGGGTCTCGAATGGCTTCTTAAAATGAATCCTGACAGCGGTGTGATGTTCAACCAGGTGGCTGACGACCGTGATCATAGGGGTTTCCGCCTCCCCAACCTTGACAAGGCTTCATATGACCTGGGGCCATACAGGCCTGTCTATTTCGTCACTGGCAAACCCCAGGGGCTGGCCCGATTCAAAAACCGTACTGAAGGTGTCTCATCCACTGCCGGGAAGTTTGCCTCTGTTTTTGCCATGGGGGCTAAAGTTTTTGCAGAAACCAATCCTGAGTTTGCACTCATTATGAAAGAAAAGGCTGCCGACGCATACGGGTTTGCCCTTACCGACCTCGGGGCCACACAGACAGCATGCAATGTCTCCCCTTACTTCTACGAGGAGGATAATTATGTTGATGATCTTGAGCTTGCAGCATGGGAACTCTATTCACTCACAGGAGACAAAGAGTTCCTGGCCGGGGCAGACTACTGGGGTACCCTTGAGCCCTTCACTCCCTGGATAGTGACCGACACTGCCAGGCATTACCAGTACTATCCGTTTGTAAACCTGGGGCATGCAAACATTGGTATGTCAGAGACAGACTTTTCACAGAAATACCTTGACTTCATGCGCAAGGGCCTTGACATCATTAACAGCCGCGATGCAAATGATGTCTTCCAGGTCAAGATACCTTTTGTATGGTGCTCAAACAATTATGTTGCAGCTGCCCTTACCCAGTGCAGGCTGTATCATGAGGCTACAGGCGACGCACGGTTTCTTTACATGGAGGCTGCCCTCAGGGACTGGCTCTTCGGATGCAATCCATGGGGCACCTCAATGATTTGCGGCCTGCCGGAAGGGGGTGACTACCCTCTCTATACGCATTCTGCGGTGACACATTATCTGGGTGAGACGACATACGGCGGTTTGGTTGACGGACCTGTCTATAAAGGAATATACTCCACACGGAAGGGGCTGTCGCTCCTGAGACCTGATCCTTATGAATCATTTCAGGGCGGGAATGTTGTCTATCACGATGACATTGGTGATTACAGCACCAACGAACCAACTCTCGACGGCACCGCCAGCCTCAGCTACTACCTCTCGACACTCGAAAAGCATGGCAGGGAAAATGCAACAAACGCAAGCGGAGATGTTTATGATGAACATGGCGCACTTATCAGAAAGGAGTCTGAGAAAAAGAATATCTATCTTCTGTTTTCGGCCGATGAGACCGGTGAGGGATTTGATCATATCCTGAATGTACTGGATGATAAAGGGGTGAAAGGCTCTTTCTTCCTGACAGGCAATTTCCTGAGAAACAAGAATTATGCACCGGTAGTTAAACGGATAATTTCCGGAGGACACTACCTGGGCCCTCATTCTGACGGACACCTACTTTATTCTCCATGGGAGGACCGTGACTCATTGCTTGTAACCAGGGAAGAGTTCAGTGACGATCTGAAGAAGAACCACAGGGAGCTTGTCAGGGTTGGAGTAAAGGAACATAGCCCTGCATACTTCCTTGCACCTTATGAATGGTACAACAGTGCAGTGAGAAGGTGGAGCGCATCAATGGGGTATCATCTTGTGAATTTCACCCCGGGAACCGGTACGAATGCTGATTATACGACGCCTGATATGGCCGGTTACAGGTCATCAGATCAGCTCACGGAGAGACTGCTAAAGTTTGAGGAGACCACCCCCGGAAAGCTGAACGGGGCGATGCTGCTCATCCATCCCGGGACAGAGGCGGCACGGACAGACAAGTTTTATCTAAGGATTGAGGAGCTTATTGACTTTTATACAAACAAGGGATACACATTTAAAAAACTCTAAGCATGGCAGAGAAGAAGGTCACCCGATCTCCGTGGGCATGGATACCCTCGCTGTACCTGGCAGAAGGATTACCCTATGTAGCGGTAAACATCATATCTGTGATAATGTACAAGCGAATGGGAATTTCCAATTCCGATATCGCACTCTACACAAGCCTGCTCTACCTGCCATGGGTGATAAAACCGATCTGGAGCCCGCTGGTAGACATGCTGAAGACCAAGAGGTGGTGGATTGTCATAACTCAGCTTGTCCTGGCAATAGGTTTTGCAAGTATCGCCCTTACTATTCCGGCGTCACTCTTTTTCAAGATCACGCTGGCCTTCTTCTGGCTCCTGGCATTTGGTTCGGCCACACATGATATTGCGGCAGACGGTTTTTACATGCTCGGGCTGAATACTAACCAGCAGGCGAAGTATGTGGGCATCCGCAGCACCTTTTACCGCATTGCCACAATCACGGGGCAGGGACTGCTAGTCATCCTCGCAGGATTTCTTGAAAGCTCATCCGGGAGGGAGCCTGTTTCGCTTTTCATAGAGACATCGCCAGACTACCCAAAAACTGTTCTCGAAGTGCCACATGTTGCGGCAGCCCCGGAAAACAGGGGGGATATGTACTTTTTCCTTGAAAATGATTCCCTGAAAATAAGCACACAGACAGTTGACAGGGATAGCCTTAGAATGCTCCTCGATTCTATAAGGGCCTCCAACCTGAATTGGGGTTTTGTACAGCCGGAGGAACAAAAAGTTAAGAGCAGGAGATGGTGGGCCAATGAGGTATCAGAACCTCTTGGAGAATGGATCAGGAGAAACTTCGGGGAGGAGATGGGCAGTGTCGCAGCAGTGACCGGCAGTGTGGCAGTAGTGCCCGTCAGGCTGTCAGAGTCGCCCGAACCAGGGAAAGAGGTGGTTTTGAACACAGCCCTGAAAAAAGGGGACAAGAGCATTGCCCTCATACTGGGAGGTCATCTGGTTTTCAATGAATCAAACTGGGATAAGCCGGCCTACATGGTATTCCAGGCAGATTCCAAGCTTACCGGTTATACCTCGGTTAATTATGAGGGGCTGTCGGGAAATATCCCTATGTCATGGGCGGTTACATTCTTTGTCCTTGCCGGGTTGTTCTTCGTTTTTAGCTTCTACCACAGGTTTGTTCTGCCCAGGCCCGATTCCGATGCACCTCGCGAAGATATTAAACCCTCTGCTGTTCTCAGGGAGTTTGGGGCGACATTTGCGACTTTCTTCAGGAAACCGCAGGTCGGCGCTGCACTCTTCTTCATGCTGACCTTTCGTTTTGCTGAGGCACAGTTGCTGAAGCTGATCAATCCGTTTCTGCTCGATCCGATAGACAAAGGGGGACTGGGACTGACAACCGGAGAAGTCGGATTCGTCTATGGAACAGTCGGCATTATCGGCCTTACCCTGGGAGGTATTATTGGAGGTGTTGTGGCATCGTGGGGCGGTCTGAAAAAATGGCTCTGGCCAATGACACTCAGCATGCTGCTGACGGCAGTGACATTCCTTTACCTGAGTTTCACACAGACGGATAATCTTCTTGTGATAAACATCTGCGTTTTTGTCGAGCAGTTTGGTTACGGGTTCGGGTTTACTGCATACA
>JAKEGI010000239.1 GCA_022615595.1 Bacteroidales bacterium
ATTGTCGGCAGAGAACAGGTGCTTTTCTTTGCTGACGAGGAGAAGATTCCCGGAGCGCTTAAGGCCGAGCTTGACCGCGACGGAGTGGTGCTGTTGCCTTATGACACGCTGACATCACTCCTAGGATCTCTTCCGGCAGGCGCAACACTGCTTCTCTCCCCGTCAACCACCTCTGCCGCCATTTACAGGGCTCTCCCGGGCAAAGTGAATATAAAAGAAGAGGTGACAATTCCTACCCGCCTCAAAGCGATTAAAAACGTTACGGAGATAAAAAACCTCCGTGAGGTGATGGTGAGAGATGGCGTCGCTCTGACGCGCTTTTTCCTCTGGCTGGAAAAGAGCCTGGAGAGCGGGACCGAGGTGACGGAGATCACCGCTGCTGAGAAACTTGAGGCATTACGTCTTGAACAGGAGGGATGCGTCGGGTTGTCGTTCGCAACCATTGCAGCCCTGAATGAACATGCTGCCCTTCCGCACTATATGGCAGAACCGGGGAGTTATACACAACTGAAGAAGAAAGGCATCTTCTTATTGGACTCAGGGGGGCAATATTACGGTGGCACTACCGACACAACACGAACAGTTGCACTGTCTGAACCGGTCACAAGGATGAGAAGTGACTTCACCCTGGCACTGAGAGGAATGATAGACCTCGCAATGGTTCGTTTTCCGTACGGCACCAGGGGTTACCAGATAGAGGTGCTGGCACGCAGAGCCTTGTGGGATAAAGGGCTGAATTACGGGCATGGCACAGGACATGGAGTGGGCAGCTTTCTAAATGTTCATGAAGGACCCCAGACAATTGGCACTGCTGCTTCAGGAGACCTTAAGACCATTATTGAGCCTGGCATGCTCATCTCTGATGAACCGGCTTTTTACAGGCAGGGCGAATACGGTTTCAGGACTGAGAACCTGATACTTTGTGTTGACGACTGCGAGACGGAATATGGGAGGTTCCTGAAATTTGAAACAGTCACTTTATGCTACATTGACACCCGTCTGGTTGAAGTCTCCCTTCTCGATGACAGGCAGCTTGAATGGCTGAATGACTATCACGAAACCGTATACCGGTCACTGAGCGGACATCTTGACCAGGATGTAAAAAAATGGCTGAGGATAAAAACAGCACCTGTGAGAAGAAAATAAACTTAAATAACATAATATAAATAAGTTACATGACTCGTTCAATAACCCTGACAGTATCTTTAATCATTCTCCTGTCTGTTGGCTGCGGACAGAAAACGATGACTCTTGAGGAGAGGCTGGCAACCCTTCCTGCTGAGTCAATAAAAGAGGTCGAGGCTGACTCAATGTTTCTCAAGGCATATGAGATTGATCTCATTCAACCCGTGGACCATAATAATCCTGACGGTCCGAAGTTCACCCAGCAGGTTTTTCTCAGCTATGTCGGACCTGACAAACCGGTAGTGGTTGTTACCGAAGGCTATTCGGCACGTAATGGCAAAACAGAACTGGCGGACATGCTTCAGTGCAACCAGATAATCATTGAGCACCGCTACTTTGAGGATTCCAGGCCTGATTCACTTGACTGGCAGTATCTTACCACATGGCAGGCGGCTACTGACCATCACCGCATCATTGAGCTTTTCAAGCCTGTCTTTACCGGCAAGTGGCTCACAACGGGCATCAGCAAGGGCGGGCAGACAGTCATGTTTCACAGTTATTATTATCCCGATGATGTTGATGCAAGAGTACCCTATGTTGGTCCGCTTGCTTTTGGTCCGGAGGATACAAGGATGAAGCCTTTTCTTGAGAATGTGGGCTCTGAAGATTGCAGGAACAGGGTTTTCGCGTTTCAGAAACTCGCACTTGAGAAATTTGATGTTCTGTTCCCGAAAATGGTCGGGTTGGCAGAAGAAAAGGGATGGACCTTCAACAGGGTCGGAGGCCCGGAGGTTGCATATGAGATGACCGTTCTTGAATATGAGTTTGCATTCTGGCAATGGGGTACAGTCACATGTGAGTCAATACCTCTTGGGGGCACTGATGATGAAATATTTAACCATCTTGCGCGGTTAGGTGATTTCAGGTATTTTGCGGATCAGGGGATCGGGTATTTTGAACCCTTCTTTTATCAGGCAATGACAGAGTTAGGGTATTACGGATATGACTTTGACAGGTTTGAAGGCCTGCTGAAGTATGCCAGGAACACAGACATGCCGGAGTTTCTCTTCTCTGCACCGGCGGGGCCAGAGTATAGCTATAATTATGAAACTGGCAAAGGAGTTGACAGTTATCTGAAATCCGATGCAGAGAATTTCATCTTTCTGTACGGTGAATATGACCCATGGTCAGCGGCAGCGGCTGATCCGGGCAGCAATGACAGGTGCATGGTCATAATCAAGGAAGAGGGAGCCCATGGCACTCGAATCAGAAACCTCGCTCCGGAACAGCAGGAAGTCGTTTTTTCTAAACTTGAAGAGTGGCTTGAGAGCCCGGTGGTGCACAAAGAGAAATAGGATCATGAACGGCCTCAACGGGTCATTTCCAAATAATTGAATTAATTTGTAAATGTTAAAATAAATTAAATATCTTTGTGCTTACCGGGTGGGTTGATTTCTTCAGCTGATTTTTAGCTAAGAATTAACCTGCTGATAATAACCCTTTTATTAACATTTTAATTTATTTTCAGATGAACATTTTTGTAGCCAAGCTGAGTTCTGTTACTAAAGCAGAAGATCTTCAGGAAATTTTCAGCAAATTCGGAGAGGTGATCTCCGCAAAAATCATTATGGACCGTGAGACCGGCTTTTCCAAGCGTTATGGTTTCGTTGAGATGGCTGATGACCGCGCAGGTTTTGAGGCAATCGAAAAACTTAACAACTCAGAGCTCGATGGCAGCCAGATTATTGTTAAGAGATCTGAGCCCAAGGCCGAGAAGAAACCCTTCAGGCCCCGCCGCGACTTCCGCGACAGAGATCGTGAACCGAAATACTAAACCAGAAGGGCTGTCAGATGACAGCCTTTTTTTTATCACTTTTGTTATACGATTATTGTATTTTTGGCGAAAAGCTGACAGATGAAATATCTCTTCTTACCACTGTTCTTTCTTCTTACACAGGTTGTTCTTGCACAGGATAATTCATTTTCTATGAGGGCAGGGTATTCATATCCGTTTGCTCCTTACGGTGTTTATTCTGAGGATGTGACATCGGCCTATGCCAATAACGACTTCAACTTCTACCGCGGAGACGGCTACGGTGTAACATTTGATGCTGAGTTACCGTCAAAGTATCCGTTCATGAAATACAGAATAGGCGCATTCTATAGCTATGCTGACAGGTATGACGGGTACGAAGATGACTTCCAGATCTCCGAGGCATGGCTCTACCTGACAGGGTTTGGCATCTACAGCGGTCTCTCTTTCAGGGCCGGCTGGGAACATTTCGGGATCACCAGCACGTTTGCCCTTGGCTTCTATACCTATGATTACCGTGCTGAGCTTCAGTATACTTCAAAGCTTGGTGTGGTGCCGGTAAGTAACAATATAGGTGAGTCAGTCTCAGGTCCCGGAGGCAAATTTGAATTAGGACTCTATGGCTCCTGGAAAAGGATCAATATCTATCCCTCATTTCAGTTCCTGAATACTGCAAGAGGATCACAGTCACTTCTGATAAAATCTTTTAACCTCTCACTGGGATACACCTTCAAATACTGATAAATCACTCCTCGTTCATTATAATTAATGACCGGCGAGCTTTAACTGTCAGTGCAGCAGTTGTACTTGAGCCCAGTAAACTGCAGCCCCGGCGAGGTATCCTGAAAGTGCCAGGAGAGATATCTTCTTCATGTACCAGATGAAATCTATCCGCTCAAGACCCATTGCAGCTACGCCTGCTGCAGAGCCGATTATCAGCATGCTTCCGCCGGTACCTGCACAGTAAGCCAGCAACTCCCAGAATAATCCGTCCTGTACATAGAATGCGGCATAGGCCGGGTCAGCTGCCATGCGCAGCATATCGGGTGTAACAATATCATACATTCCCATGGCGCCTGCTACGAGAGGTACATTGTCAACCACGGCTGAAATGGCCCCGATGGCAATATTGATCAGGTAAATATTGCCAAGTTTTTCATCAAGCCATCCGGAGAGAAGGCTTAAATGGCCGGCACTCTGAAGGGCTGCAACGGCCGAAAGGATACCCAGAAAGAAGAATATTGTAGGAGTGTCTACCTTCTTGACAATATGAAAAATAGTCAGTTTTTTCCTTATTTCTTCCTCCTTTTCGCGGTGCATTATTTCAGAAACAAGCCAGAGGACGCCGAGGCCGAAAAGCATGCCCACATATGGCGGGAG
>JAKEGI010000240.1 GCA_022615595.1 Bacteroidales bacterium
GCTTTTATTCATTAAGCAAAAAATCAAGTATATGTCTCATAAGGTTATCACGTTCATCCTCATAAATGAGGGTTTCAAAAGGGAATCCCAGGACAACCGTTTTTACTTTTCCCCTGTGCATGACTGCAGCAGATGTGTTGTTCTCGGTGTAACGGAAGGCAGTAAAGGAGCCTCTGCCGTGAGGCTCAATTGCGTCAGGTGCCTCAGCACTGTAAACTGCTCCGCTGTCTCCGGTATTGAATGAATAGGATCCGTTGAAATCAGGGGCGGCAATATCGGTTGAGAAGAGTTCTCCGCTCCTCACCGCGTGACCTGACCGTGGTTTGAAATGGAGCAGGGCTCCCACGCGTGAGATAAGTGCAGTATCACCTGTCATCATCAGGTCAGTACCTGTATATGAACCCGACATAAAAACCGGCAGGGAGGCAGCAGCCAGTCTCTCGAGGCTGTTAAGAAACCCGGGAGTATATATCCGGAAATCATGCGAAGTTGAGTCATGTGCACTGAATGTTGTCTTCTCCTCTCCGAGTATAATGTCAGCTGCACAGTAAGGGAGGATGTCGAACGTTTCATCATTGAAGACCTCATCACTGACTGAGATGAATGATCTCCCGGCTGCCATTATTGACCTGCCGTGTATTGCCGGGTAGTCAAAGGTATTTCCCGGTATTATCTTGCCGGCAGTGTTGGTGTAGGATGCACCCCATCCTGCATTGTCGTCATCGGTCCATGGTGACAACCGGTAAAAATCATACTGGTCGCCTGTTGTTTCCAGGTTGAAGTTGTAAGCCACCCCCCTGTCATTCCACCACTCCACTCCGGCAATCCCTCCCCTGTCAAACCATGCAGGCCCTGAAACACGGTCAAATCCGTTTATAACAAGGACTGTCTCCTTCGATTCAGGAAAAAGCCCTGCTGCGAGTATCTCTGAAGGAAAGCTCTCTCCGCCGTCGTTGACTGCAGTGACCCTGAAACTGTAAATCGTGTTGTATTCCGGGAGCCCGATCTCTATGCTGGAGTCAATAACCTCCCTGCCATTGTCAAATCCTCCGTCGCCGGTCCTGGTATAAACCCTGTATGATGAAGGCACTGCTGTCGGTTCAACAGGATCCGCGACAGGATTCCAGCTGAGCCTGATGGTTCTGTCGCCGGTGCGGGTGATGGCCATATGCGATACCGGCAGCGGCTGAACGGTATAGTCGCGGCCTGAGTTAAATGCAAGATATTTAAGGATCCCCTTATACACTGCGCGGCTGACATGGAACCTGAACCTGGGGTCAAGCCCGTAACGCTGATCAGCCAGGTTCTGGTGTGAGAGCAGTTCAAGAAGCATCGCGGGCACATTGGGTTTGCGCGCCTCATAGTATGATCTGTCCCACAGTCCTCGGCGCGTCCAGTCAGGATTAAACAGTGCCGATATATCGTCAACTATCTGTGTCTGTACAATATCCGTCAGGTCACGACTGGCAAGACGGCTCACCCCGTCAGGAAACAGGCCTTCACCGGCAGCAGTGGAGTAGATACCGAGGGTGCCAATGATTGAGTCATCAGGTGTTATGCCTGCGTCAGTGTGAAAGGCAAGAGAGAGGTCAACGGGCAGACCTAACCCCTCTTTGCCGCTCTTGCCCGCAGTGCCGGTAAGGTAGTTGACCCATTCAGCACGTGACATATAATCATCATTGTAGTCATTCTTTTCACGGTTGAGGCTGTAAACCAGTGTGTCAGGCATCCCGGCATACTGAAGCCAGTACCTTGCTCCTTCAAGAAACCTGGGCTTGCCGCTTATTTTCCACCTGTAGCTGACACTGTCTGTGGAAGTCACCGGCGAGGCACCTGCTGCGGTGGCATTGAGTGACCGCTGGTTTGGCATTACCGAAGAGGAAGGCCGGCGGGCCACGTTTCCCATACCACCCCCAAAGCGCACCGCATCAAGCGAGACAACACCCTTACCGTCGCCTGCGACACTTACAGAGCCTGCAGAAACACTCCTGCCGCGGTCAAACAGGAATGTACCCAGATATAACCATGTCCCTCCGCCGACAGCCTGATTTACGATGAAGTCAGTGCTGCCGCCGGCATGGGTGACCCGGTATGTTACACCAGAAGAATTATCACTGCTGCGTGGATAGGAAATATGAACAGCATAATATCCCCTCTCCGGGATGTCAGGGATGAAATCGGCATAACCGTCAGATATTCTTATTGATGTGCCCATAGTGAAGGGATTTTCTCCGGCAAAGAGTGTATCTTTTTTCAGAAAGCCTTCTCCTGCTAGTTCGGTTGCCCCGTCAACATGTATGACAAATTCTGAACCACCGGTAGAAATGTCATTGTCAACGATAACCTCATTCAGCTGAACATCTCTTTCACGGGGAAGAAAAACAGTAGCTCCGGCATTCTCAAGCATGGGTGCAAGGAAAGGAATCACATATGCCATGACTGAGATATCCTCCACGGTGCCAAACAATTTGGCACGCTGATACTCCCATCGATCGAGGGTCATGTCAAAATAGTAGCCGTGGCTGTGCCACAGGGCAATATAGTTCTCATTCAGCCCTTTCACTGGATGAACACCGTCTATCCTCTTTACAAGCATCGGCCTCACCGTTTTATTTAAAGGAATCCGCGTTGTATCATAAGCGATGGCATTGCGAAAATAATTGGGAATCAGCTGATCAGGAGTAAAGCCGTTTGTGTACATGATAATCGTGTAGTCCCTGAACTTCCTTCCAAGAGATTCCTTTACTGACCGCTCAAGCCGGCTGATCTTTTCTTCCCTGATCGGATTCCAGGAAAGAGCAACAGGAAAATAGATGCTTATCAGCCTGTTTTCCCCGTCAACTTTCAGAGAATCTATCCTGAGATTCTGAGGGTAATACCACTCGCCTACCGGGCTTGTCCATTTTGCGAGTCTTGACAGGGCAGCCTTTTCAGCTCTGCTACCCGACTGCCCATTGACTGTAAACGTGCTGAACAGAAACACCAACGACAGGACAATATAAATCAGGGGACGGCAGGCTCGCATTTCGGGAAAGTTTTTGCTGAATATAGAAAATATGATCCAAAAATAAAAAGTTTTTTAAAATATGTCATACATCTGACAAAAATCTGTGAATTAACAATGTAATTATTTATATTTGTTATGAGGCAAAAAATAATCACCCTCCTTTAACTACAATGAAATTGTTATTTCTCTTATTTTTAACAAGATACGAACTTTCTGATGTCAATTATAC
>JAKEGI010000024.1 GCA_022615595.1 Bacteroidales bacterium
CCCGACAGGAGAATGTTTACTCCCCTCATGACAGCGTCACAAAATGGTGATACCCTTATGATGAGAATGCTGATCAATGCAGGGGCCAATCTATATGCGTTCAACAATGAAGGTATTGATGCCCTCGGCACTGCAACCAGAGCCGGGATGAAAGATGCTGTCTCTTTCCTGCTCAAAAACGGCAAAATTTGGGATTACAGCAGTCCGGATACAAAGAATCCTGCAGAAATAGCCGAGGAATACGGACACAAAGAGCTTATACAAATTCTGGCAAGTCATGGATTAAGCACTGAAAAGGCATTCAGACTGGAGGGGTTCTCATTCTCTGCGGGAGGTATGTTTACTACACATTACCTTATGTTGAGCGGTTCGGTTGCACTGATAGAACCCAGAAAAAAAACAGGCTTAGTGTTAGGATACGCCTTCAATCCTTTCAACTGGAGACTCCTTGTTGAAGAACAGGATGTCATATACCAGTACAGGGTCAACTCTTCTGTATTCCATGCCGGAGTATTCAAGGAGTTCCCGCTCAGGAGCAAGGCTGGTAAAGGCAAGTTCAGCTTCACAACATCGCTTTCAGGAGCTTACCGTTTTTATTCTGATTACGAAGGAACACGAAGATCACCCGAAGGTCGATTCTGCATTATGCCTTCCGCAAACTTTAACTGGAATTGGCAGTATTTCGGGCTAAGCACGGGAGTGACCTATCTTAAGACCCCATTCTATAAGGTGATGCCATTATGGTTCGGTGTCAGCGGATCTGTGACACTTTTCGGCGATTATGCCCGGTCAGCAGGTAAAAAGATCAGACTTTACAATTATGAATAGGACTTTGACTGCGATCACAATTATAATTCTGTTGCTTCACTCATGCGATGGGCCTGGCCTTTTTCCCTGCAGCGAATGCAATGAACAGTATCCTGTTCGGATCTATCTTGAGCTTGAACTCGCAGATACCTCCCAAACACCTGTTAATGTGCAGGTTACAGTATACGAGGGCCCGATTGATGATAATATCATCCTTTACGAGTTTTCAACGACAGCCCAGACATATCTTCTGGATGCACTTCTTTACAAAGACTATACTGTCGCAGCCAGGTCTGTCTATGACGGAAAGACATACATTGCCGTCGATATGGCAACTCCTTCAATACATTTTGAGGAAGATCTCTGTGAAATGCCCTGTTACTACGTCTATAATAATAAGCTGGATCTGCGGTTACGGTATGATTAGACCTTTTTTGTCATAACCGCAGTGTAAGAAGTAACTGTCTCAGTTCGTTGGGCGTAACATCTTCATGTACTTTCCCGGCATCAGCAACGGAGATCCTGCCTCTCTCCTCCGAAATAATAATTACCACCGCATCAGTATGTTCTGTCAGTCCTATCCCGGCCCTGTGTCGCATTCCGAATTTTGCCGGCAGGCCTGACTGATCAGTTGACGGAAGGGGACAGCGTGCAGCGAATATCTTTCCGTTCTGAATAAGGACCGCACCGTCATGAAGCGGTGATCCTTTGTAGAAGATCGTTTTGAGCAACTCATCTGTAACAAGGGCATTAAGCAGTTCACCACCGTCTGAATAGATATCCAGAAGGCTCGTCCTTCCGATTGCAATGAGAGCACCGGTTCGCGACTGAGCCATCGATTCCGAGGCACGGACTATCTCTTCAACAATCTGGTTGGTAGTCTGGTCAACAGCCCCCGATGGAAAATACCTGTCGAAGGAAAACCTGTTACGGCTGATATATCTGTTTCCTATTGCGAGCAGAAAGCGTCGTATCTCCTGCTGAAACACAATGATAAGGGCTATCACCCCCACTCCTATCACCTGGCCTATGATTGCACTGATCAGCTCCATGTTCAGAGCTTTGACAACCAGCCAGAACAGGTAAACGAAAAAAATGCCGAGGAAGATGCTGAATGCTGCAGTACCCCTGATAAGACGATATAGCTGGTAGAGAATTACTGCTACCATGAAAATATCGATAATATCAAGAACTGTAAAATTAAGCATCATAAGCGGGCGGTGACGGGCAAATTTAAGAATAATGATCGAAAAGGATGCCCTCAGGGTAAATCTTTTCAAAAAGGGTAATCACCTCTTTTGCTTCCCTGACATCATGAACCCTTAAGAGAGATGCCCCCTTCATCAGGGCAGTCATATGAAGGGCAACAGTACCTGTTAGTGATTCGTCCGGCGTTACCCCGAGAGTGCGCCAGATCATTGACTTTCTCGACAGACCTGCAATAATCGGAAGGCGTGCCGCATGAAACTCCCCGAGCCTCCTGAGCATTTCGAAATTATGCTCCGCATTCTTTCCAAAACCAAATCCCGGATCAATCATAATATCCTTCACTCCTGCCTGCTGCAGGCGGGTTATCCTCTCACCGAACCACATAAGGATGTCAGCAACCACATCATCATAATGAGGATTAAGCTGCATTGTCTGAGGTGTTCCCCGCATGTGCATCATGATATATGGCACATTCAGTGCCGTGACAAGCGGGAACATATCCGCATCCATTTCGCCTCCGGAGATGTCATTGATGATGTCAGCTCCGGCATCCCTCACAGCTGCTCCGGCAACTGATGAACGGAATGTGTCAACGGAGATGACGGCATCATGATACTCTTTTCTGACGAGCTCCACGGCGCGGCAAACCTTTTTCATCTCCTCCTCTTCAGAGACTGGCACTGCCCCCGGCCGTGTCGAGCATCCTCCAATGTCAAGGATGTCAGCTCCTTCATCGAGCATCTCTCCCGCCACTGTAATGACCTGGTCATCTGACATGAACCGGCTTCCCTTGTAAAATGAGTCCTCCGTCACGTTTATGATACCCATCACCCTGGGATGTGACAGATCAAGAAGTCTGCCTTTGACGTTGATAAACATACACATTCAATTAATCTGCAATAAAGATAATCATTGCCCGTGGAGAGCGTGCACAAATCGGTTCACACAATGTTAAAATGGCTATATTTGGTCTCGTTCATCAAGAATTTCAGATACCCTATGAATCATATAAACTGGGCGGAGGAGCTGGGCGTGGCGGTTACCGTCTCTGATACCGAAGGAAAGATTGTATACATGAACAGGAAGTCGGCCACTGTCTTCAGCAACTACGGCGGACCCGCACTCGTGGGCAGAAATCTGAAGGTGATATACTTTTGTTTAAACCCTTGAAATAGTGTTCATAAAATCAGGATGGTGCGTTAGAGGGTGTCAGGCAGAAATATCTATCTTTAGAACCCGACAGTAGCAAAAGACTCTCTCATCGCACCGATTACTCCATGACCGGATGAAACTGATAGTAATAGAAGGACTTGATGGCGCAGGCAAATCGACGCAGATATCGCTTCTGAAAAATTGGTTTGCTGAAAAGAAGCTGCAATACAGATATCTTCATTTCCCCCGCACCGATGCACCTTATTTCGGTGAGCTCATCGCGAGGTTCCTGAGGGGCGAATACGGTGACATCAGTCATGTTGATCCTTACCTTGTGGCTATGCTCTATGCAGGTGACAGGAAAGATGCAGCGCCTATGATAGAAACATGGCTTGAGGAGAAGTACTATGTAATCCTGGACAGGTATACCTATTCGAACATTGCCTACCAGTGTGCCAAACTTAATTCCGCTGAAGATTCCGGTAAACTGAGGGAGTGGATACTCAGTCTCGAATTTGAACATTTCGCGATTCCAAGACCTGACATCAACATCTTTCTTGACGTCCCGTTCAGGTTCACTGAAGAGAAACTGAAGAGTCAACGCCATGGTGATGACAGGGGCTATCTTCAGGGAAACACTGATATCCATGAGAGCTCTCTCGACTTCCAGCACAAGGTCAGGGAGGTATATATTGATGTGGCAAAAAATGACCCCAGCCTGAGTATAATAAGCTGTCACGGAACCGATTCATCGATGATGTCACCTGCAGATATCTTCAGTCTCATCATGAGCAAACTGAAAGAAAAAATGATTCTCAGATGAATGTAATTACCCGGACAGCAAGAATCGTTACCGGCCTGCTCTTCATTTTTTCAGGCTTCGTAAAAGGGATAGACCCCCTCGGTACGGCATTCAAGTTCAGCGACTATTTCAAGGCATTCAATCTGGCTTTTCTTGATGACCTCTCCCTTCCGCTCTCACTGATTCTCTGCCTGATGGAATTTATCACAGGGATGATGCTTCTGTCAGGCTCCTTCGTCAGGACGGCGTCATGGATTGCAGCGCTGATGATGGCACTCTTCACACCGCTGACACTTGTCCTGGCTCTCTTTAATCCTGTGTCAGACTGCGGTTGCTTCGGTGACGCAATTCACATGACCAACTGGCAGACATTCTTCAAAAACATTGCTCTGACCCTGGTAGTCATTGTGGTGTTTATCCGAAGGCATGACAGGGCGGGCCTGTTACCACCTAAGCCAGCCTTTGCGTCAACGGCGGCATCTGCAATAATCTTCCTCCTGTTCATGTGGTATAACCTGGCATACCTTCCTGTTATTGACTTCCGTCCTTACAGGGTCGGAACCAGCCTTCCGGAGGCAATGTCTGTTCCCCCTGACGCACCGGCAGACGAATATGACATAAGATTTATCTATGAGAAGGATGGCATACAGAAGGAATTCACCCTGAACGATTACCCTGCAAATGATACGACATGGAAATTCATTGATCAGAAATCTGTGCTGATCACCAGGGGATATGTGCCACCAATCCATGATTTCAGACTGGTAACAGGTGATGGGGTTGACATGACTGAGAACATTACACGAAGCAGTGAAAATGTACTTCTGTTGGTTGCCCGCAGGCTGGAGGAATCTGACAGGGAAGGACTTCTCCAAGGGTATGACCTGTGTTTAACCTTCCAGGAAAAGGGAATGGGATTCTATATCGTTACAGCCTCCACGCACGAGACAGCCGGAGAGATTGCTCCCGGGTTCAATCTGCTTTTTGCAGATGAAATAACACTTAAGACAGTGATCAGGTCTGACCCGGGCTTTGTTCTTCTGCAGGATGGAACGGTAATGGCTAAGTGGTCAATGAGAAATCTACCGGATAAATCGCAATTTGAAGGGGATTTGAATGCACTTGCAATCAGGAGCCTGGCAAGGAAGAAAAACACCATGACAGTAATTACATCAGTTCTGATTGTTTCACTTATCATTGCACTGTTTGCCAGATTCAGATTAACAGAAATATCAACTACATAAATTAATTATCATGAGAAAGAGAATCGTTGCAGGTAACTGGAAGATGAATATGGAGCTTGGTGAGGGGATTGCCCTGGCAAAGGGGATCAACGCCCATTTCTCGGCTAATCCGCTGAAGAACAATAATGAAGTTATTCTCTGCACTCCCTTTATCCATCTTGCATCTGTCAGCCAGGAGCTCACAGCAGCAGGTCTCAGTGCAGGGGCACAAAACTGCAGTGATCACAAGTCAGGAGCCTACACAGGGGAGGTCTCTGCCGCCATGATACGCAGTACAGGAGCCTTGAATGTTATTCTGGGTCATTCCGAAAGGCGGACCTGGTACGGAGAAGATGACACCCTCCTCGCTGCCAAGACAGCCGAGGCTCTGCGGAACTATCTCAGGGTAATATTCTGCTGCGGGGAGGTTCTCACTGAGAGAGAAAAGGGTATACATTTTGATGTGGTAAAGAGACATCTTGAAAAGGGACTCTTCATGCTTGGCCGGGAAGAATTCAGTAAGTGCATCATTGCCTATGAACCTGTTTGGGCAATAGGAACAGGGGTCACAGCCTCTCCTGCACAGGCTCAGGAGATGCATCACTTTATCC
>JAKEGI010000241.1 GCA_022615595.1 Bacteroidales bacterium
GATTACACGGCAGAGAATCTCTCAAGACTGGTAAGGATCAAGTCTTTAACCGCACATGAAAGAGATGTGCAGATGGAACTGAAACGACAGATGGAGGAGGCAGGCTTTGACCAGGTGTTCATCGACGGGATGGGTAATGTGATCGGCCGCATTGGAAACGGCAAAAAGATTCTTGCCATTGACGGCCACATGGATACCGTTGACATTGGCAATACGGCCAACTGGAGCTTTGATCCGCTTGGCGGTGAGATAAAGGATGGCTTTGTGCATGGACGCGGATCAGTAGATCAGAAGGGTGGCCCCGCCGCTTTTGTCACTGCCGGAAGGATACTTAAAGAGCTGCGATTTGACAAAGATCTGACGGTTTGGTTTGTCGGCAGCGTGATGGAGGAGGACTGCGACGGGCTCTGCTGGAAATATATCATCGAGGAGGATAAGATCGTTCCCGACGCTGTGATACTCACCGAACCCACAAACCTCAACCTCTACAGGGGCCAGAGGGGGAGGATGGAGATGCAGGTTCATTTCCACGGCAGGTCATCACACGGCTCGGCTCCTGAAAGAGGAATAAATGCCATATACATGGCTTCCAGGGTGGCGCTTGAGATTGAAAAGCTGAATGAGCGGCTCTCTAGCGATGAGTTCCTCGGTAAGGGGAGCATAACAATCACTGAGATCATTTCACGCAGTCCTTCGCTCTGCGCCGTTTCAGACTATGCCCGTCTACATGTTGACAGGAGGCTGACAACGGGTGAGACCAGGGAGACGGCGGTGAGAGAGATTGAGGAGTTAATTAAAGGGATGAATGCAAATGTTGAGCTGCCTGGCTACCTTGAGAAGGCTTACACGGGACTGGAATACGGCATGGAGAAATATTATCCGACATGGAAGACTCCCGATGATCATCTGTCAGTACTGACAGGTGTTGCCGCCTTCAATAAACTGTTTGGCAAAGAGCCGCTGGTAGACAAGTGGACCTTCTCAACCAACGGCATCATGACCTGCGGTATCTTCGGCATACCTACCATAGGTTTCGGCCCGGGAAACGAGGTGCTGGCGCATGCCCCTGATGAGAAAGTGCCGGTGAGTGATCTTGTGGCTGCATCAGCATTTTATGCAGGTTATATATTCGAGATGGCATAATAAAATAACGTTATATGATTTCAGGAGAGAGTATTGAGAAGCTGGGCAGGTACAAGTCAGGGCTGCAGGGAAAGGATTTTCTGCTTACATGGGAGAAGAGTGAATCGGATATAAGGCTGATACTTGAACTGGCGGCCTTGCTTAAAGAGTTACGCGGGCAGAATATCTCGACCAGGCTGTTCGACTCAGGTCTGGCCATCTCCAATTTCCGTGACAACTCGACGCGGACACGGTTTTCATTTGCCTCTGCGGCCAACCTGCTAGGTCTGGCGGTGCAGGATCTTGATGAGGAGAAGTCTCAGATAGCTCACGGTGAGACGGTTCGCGAGACCGCAAACATGATCTCGTTTCTCTCTGATTTCATTGGTATCCGTGATGACATCTTCCTTGGCGAGGGAAACAGGTACATGCGCGAGGTAGGCAGTGCACTCGACGAGGGTTTTGAGAAGGGTGTTCTGCCTGTTCGTCCGGGCATCATCAACCTGCAGTGCGATAAGGACCATCCGACACAGTCGATGGCTGACCTGCTTCACCTGGTAAGTATCTACGGCTCCGTCGAGAAGCTGAAGGGAAAGAAGATCGTCATGAGTTGGGCCTATTCACCCAGCTACGGCAAGCCTCTTTCGGTACCCCAGGGTATAATAGCACTGATGTCACGTTTCGGGATGGATATGAAGCTGGCATATCCTGAAGGATATAACCTTATCCCTGAGATAGTTGATATAACACGCAGGAATGCTGAGCAGAGTGGGGGCTCATTCAGTATCAGCCACTCTATGGAAGAGGCAGTGAAGGATGCGGATATTGTTTATCCGAAGAGCTGGGCACCTTTCCACATAATGCAACAGAGAACGGAGCTTCTTAAGAAGGCAGACAAAGCCGGGCTGAAGGAGCTGGAGCAGGCGTGTCTGGCAAATAATGCCAGGTTCAGCGACTGGGAATATGATATGACGAAGATGAAGCTGACAAGCAACGGCAAAGCGCTTTATATGCACTGTCTCCCGGCTGACATCAGCGGTGTCTCGTGCGAGAGAGGAGAGGTGAGTGCGGAGGCGTTCGAACTGTACAGGACGGAGACATACAAGGAGGCTGGGTTCAAGCCCTATGTCATTGCAGCAATGATGATTGCAAACAGGTTTGAGAATCCGGCCATGATTTTGCAGGGGATAATCGAACGAAACAGAAAACGTCTGGGGATAAACATGTAGAGACGTAGCATGCTACGTCTCTACGGGTGGACCGCAAATTGTCCGAAATAAATATTTCCCGTTTTCAGGCGCCCCGACCATATCCCCGTTTTCAATAATAACCTTGCCCCGGGCGATCACATAATCTGCATTTCCATTAACTGTGATTCCTTCGTATATATTTGTGTCGCAATTTTGTCGATGTGTTTTGACCGAAATAATGTTTTCCGGTTCAGGATTCCATATAACAAGGTCAGCATCTGATCCAGTCATTATTTGACCTTTTCGGGGGTACAAGCCGAATATTTTTGCGGGGTTTGCAGCAAATAAATTAACCATCTGGTTAATATTTAACCGTTTGGTTAAATATCCATATGTATAAAGAAGTGAAAGCCGGTGTTCGACGCCTCCGGCGCCTCCCGGGATTTTCCTGAAGTCGTTGATGCCAGCCCTTTTATCCGGCATCAGGAAGGGGCAGTGGTCAGTACCGACTGTATCAATGGTTCCGTCAGAGAGTGCAAGCCATAATGCCTCGCAGTCGTCAGGTTTTCTGAGGGGCGGACTGATGACATATGGAGCTGTCTCTTCGAAATCGCCACGGTATTTTGAATCGTCAAGCATCAGGTACTGCGGGCATGTCTCTGCATATACTTTCTGTCCGCGCGACTTTGCCTCCCTGATATGATTCAGTGATTCAGCGGAAGAGAGATGCACAATATACAGTGGGCACTCTGTCTCTGCAGCCAGGTCAATTGCTCTTTTCACTGCGGCGGCTTCAAGTGATGCCGGGCGAGAAAGAGCGTGGTATTCAGGTGTAGTTTTGTTTTCAGCTATAAATCTGTTTTTTATCTGCTCAATTTCATCGCCCGCTTCACAGTGTACTGTTACCAGCCCGCCTTCTTTGGCGACTGTTTTCATGACCCGCAGGAGGTCATCATCGCCGAGGCCGACAGTATCCTTATAGGCCATATATACCTTGAACGAGGAGACTCCCATGCTGACACACTGCATTATCTCTTCAGCGGTGGTGGAGCGCCATTCCACAGGGCTGACATGGAATGCATAGTCGCATAATGAATTCCCTGCCTTGCGTCTTCGTTTTTCAAGCGCCGCGACAAGAGACTCACCCCGTGCCGGAGTCACAAAATCGATGAGAGTGGTTGTGCCTCCGGAGAGGGCAGCGCGGCTGCCTGTATGGAAGTCATCTGAAGAAAATGCACCGGCCACAGGCAGGTGCATATGAACATGCGGATCAACCCCTCCCGGTAAGATATACATGCCTTCGGCATCAATAGTCCTGACTGTACCATCAGCAGGGATAGAGGAACCAATAACAGTTATATGTCCGCCCTCAATGAGGATATCACCCGTCTCATTCGCTGAGGCAGTTATGATAGTTCCGTTTTTGATCAATAATTTCAATCTACGGAATCAATATAATTTCAAGCCTTTGAAGCCGGGAGAGATATTTCCTTTCCGGCTATGTACCTGTAGAATGAATGTGCCCGGGTCTGTCCCTGGTAAGGCCTGCTGACTGTCTCGCCGAAGTGCATCGTAAGCTGGCAGGTCACCTTGTAATATTGATCCATCTTTTTGCCGAGGGAGGTGACTCCCAGGCAGACCAGGAGGACTCCTTCGCCCACCATTCCGGAAGAACCGGTGATTATTACTTTCATAACACTATCTAGTTTCCATAAATATACATCGTTATTTTATTTCAATAACCGGTTTATCAGATTTTTACGATCCCGAAGTGATCGCAGCCTCTAAGAATTGCTAATTGGAAGCAATTATTTGATATTTTTACGGATGATGAAGAATGGAATCCTGATGAAGATTAAGGCAATGAAATTCTATGTTGTAATAACTGGGATATTTCTGCTCATTGCCCTTGCCGGCTGCCAGAAAGACCCGATAGAGGAGCGTGATGAATTTGTCAGTGACATGGCAGCCGCTGTCAGGGCTGACTCGCTTGAATCTTATGTAAGGTGGCTTGAAGGAATGGGTACAAGATTCGCGCTTGCAGACAACCACCGGGAGGTGGCCAGGCAGATAAAGACCCGGTTCATTGCCTTCGGTTACCCTGACACCAAGCTTGATTCATTTTTGCTTACCAAAACATACAGGGGCACTGTTTACACAACATGGCAGTTTAATGTCGTAGCCACCCTTCCCGGAAGATCTTCTGACAGCGTGAGTGTGATCGGGGCCCATTATGATAACATAGTCTCGACCGGTGATCCGTTTACCGTTGTCCCCGGTGCAAACGACAATGCCTCGGGTGTTGCCGCTGCACTGGAGATTGCCCGCCTGATGAAAAAGTTCAGGTTCAAGCCCAGGTATACCATTCATTTCGTAGCCTTTGCAGCAGAAGAGCTGGGGTTGTTTGGAAGCGGTGATTATGCTGGCAAGGCAGCAGCCAGGGGCGATAACATGATGATGATGATCAATCATGACATGATTGCATATCAGCCTCCGCAGGCAGCAAAGCCATGGTATGTCAATATCATTCATTATGACAACTCGTCAGGGCTGATGCAGGATGCTGCCAGGCTCTGTGCCGCCAACAGTGACCTTATCTCTTATTCCGACAACACCTTCTATAACAGAAGCGACAGCTATCCATTCTTCATGAACGGGTTCAGGCCACTCTTCTTTCACCAGAATGAGATCGAAAGCACATATCACACCGTGAATGACCTAACCTCAAGCTGCAATTTTGAATACTGCCGCGAGATTGTGAAGATATCATGCTCCCTGGTGGCAGAGAAAAACTATCAATCAGATTAATTGTTTAAGCAATAATCCAAAGCATATTTCCAGTCCAGTGCCACAAAAAAACTATATAACCTTCCATGATGCCATCAAGAGCGGCGCTCCTGCCGCTTTTGCATCAATGGTGAAGCCGCTGGGTTCGGCATGCAACCTGAACTGCTCATACTGCTACTACCTCGATAAGGCACCAACAATATATGAGAACCGTCAGCCCCTTATGCCTCTGAATGTGCTGGAGGAGTATATACGCCAGTATATAGTGGCCAACGAGGTGCCAGAGGTGACATTTGTATGGCATGGGGGTGAGCCCCTGATGGCCGGGATAGAGTATTATAAAAAAGCGATAGAATTTCAACGGAAGTATGCATCGGGCAAGGCAATAATAAACTCATTACAGACCAATGGGCTGTTGATGAACAGCGACTGGGCCAGGTTCTTTCATAACAATAAGTTCCTCATCGGACTGTCTGTTGACGGTCCTCGTGATATTCATGACGCCTACAGAGTGAACAAAGCGGGTCGTCCTTCCTTTGATAAGGTCATGGCAGCTGTCAGCCTGATGAAACAATACGGTGTCGAGTACAATACGCTGAGTGTTGTGACCAACCTCAGTGAAGGCAGGGGTGCGGAGGTATACCGTTTTCTGAAGTCGATAGGAAGCCGGTTCATGCAGTTTCTTCCGGTTGTTGAACATATCATTCCGGGCGATGACAACAGGAGACCGGTGATTGCGAAACCCGGAACGGAGGGGTCAGGCATGGCCCCATGGAGTGTCTCTGCCCCCGGCTACGGGAGGTTCATGACCGATATCTTTGATGAGTGGGTTGTCAGGGATGTGGGAGAGTATTTCGTACAGGCTTTTGACATGACCCTTGCCCAATGGGTCGGGGCAAAACCCGGACTCTGTATTTACTCGGAGACATGCGGCGACGCACTTGTCGTTGAGCATAACGGCGATGTATACTCATGCGATCATTTTGTCTATCCTGAGTATAAGCTTGGCAACATACTTGAGACTGATCTGTCATTGCTTTACCAGAGCCCGAAGCAGTTTGAGTTTGGGGTCAACAAGAGGAACACTCTACCGCGGTATTGCATGAGGTGCAAATACTACTTCGCCTGCAGGGGTGAGTGCCCGAAGCACAGGTTCATGAAGACTGAGACCGGAGAACCGGGACTTAATGCCCTCTGCGAAGGATTCAAGCACTACTATCAGCATGTTGAACCATATATGGAGTACATGGCCATGCTACTTGCACAGAAGCGAGCCCCGGCTCTTGTAATGCAATGGGCAAGGGAGAGAATCGGCTAAATCCTATCTGAGGCCGAACCTGTATGATAATTTGATGAGAAAGACGTTGTATGGTCTCCTGGCGGTAAGCAGTTCATGGACCTGGTCACTCATGTCGAAATAGCCGTCACCGGTATAGTAATCGCGGGTCTGTGACCATACGAGATAGGCGGTTGAGCCGGGAAGAAACTCCCAGCGAACCACCAGGTTACTCAGAAATTCGCTAACGGTGAAGTCAGGCTTGCCAAAACTGTAGTCAAATGAACCGTCAATATCTTCATCAACAAGGTAACTACCGTTTTCTTCATCAAATATTATCTCATTGTCATTGTATGTATGAAACCTGTCAGTGAAAGCGGCAGCATTGGGGTCAGTAATGTATTTGAAATCAGTATATGATCCTGATCCGAAGAAGGGCTGGCCCCAGTACTGAATTGTAAGGTCGGGAGTGATGCTATAATCAATCCTGAAGGATATACTAAGTATTTCCTGGTCTATTGATCCGAAAATATATCGAGGATCATCAGAGTCACCGTCATTTTCCGTGGTTTCTACATACTGCATTATATTCCTCGACTTGCTCCATTCCGGTTCAGCACTCAGGGTAAGTGTGTTGAAGGGCCTGTAGCTAAGTTCAACTCCCAGTTCGTATTCCTCATAATAGTCTTCAAATCCCCAACCATAGCGAAGATCGAGCTCCGCCACGAGTTTTTTTCGTTCACTTGTGCTTACGCCTCCAGAAAACCTGGCTGTTCCCGGCATCAGCATTGAAGGTCCTCCACGGAGAAGGAGATTGTCTCTCTCACGGCTGTTGACGCCTCCTCCGAAGTATGTGTTCCACAGATTCTTATAGCCTGCATGCCAGGAGAATTCATCGCCAACCATCAGTGTATTTCCGCCGAAATCAGCTACATGAAACACATTGGTGCCGAATGACATGCGGTTAAATATGCTGAAGGGTTTATTTATGCTGTAGTTTATGACACCGACGCCAAGGAACTGGTCAGCGACTCTCATATATCCAAGGTCGTTGAGCTCAAATCCGGGGGACTTCCAGGAAGCGAGATAGAGCAGGTTAAGATTGCCGCCGATCTTTCCTGTCAAGAGATTACCTCCATAGCCGCTGAGTGATGTGCGGGTGGGGTCATATTCCACATAGTCTGCATCGGGTCTTACATAATTATGTACAGGAGATCGCTGTGTACGTGCAATGTCATTTTCATTTCCGGTGATGTTACTGAAGGCAGTACGGACCTGAAAAATATAATTCATATCCCTGAAATACTGAGTGAAATCCAACCCTGCAGCAGTTGCTGACTTATGAAAATAATCTTCAGTCTCCTCATCGAGTGACCTTATAGTACTGGTCATCATACCCCCGATAATTGTCTTCCCCCCCTTGAAATCCTGCTGTACCCTTCCCACGGCATAATTGGCAAAGGGTTCAGCCTTGACATATGACGTTTCGCCGGTTTCCTCATTGTAAATCTTTGTGTTCACCTCTGCTGTGACGGCATCAATTGCCCCTACGGAGAGGCCGGAGCCGGATTTGCCTGTTAGTTTTGCAGCTCCGATGATAGGGATGAATGCAGGAGTATAGGCATATTCAGACTCATCGGGGCTGGCGGGGTGCCTGGGGCTGCGGCCGATTCTCCTGGAGTAGAAGAGATTATCATTACCCACATCGCCGTCGCCGATACCCAATCCGAAACTTGTGATATTTTTTCCTTCAATAAAAAATGGTCTCTTCTCCCGGAAGTATGACTCAAAGGCAGTAAGATTCACTTCTGAGGGGTCAGCCTCAACCTGGCCAAAGTCAGGATTAAGGGTAAGGCTCATGATCATATTGTTTGTGATGCCTATTTTGGCATCGAGGCCGGCATTGACCTTGAAGTCAGATCCATCGAGCCATGGGTTGCCTTCTTCGGCCTCATAGGTTTCAAGTTTTGCCACTCCGTAGGGTGTGAGGTCGAAGAGAGTACGCGGCTTTATATTGTTAAGACCATTCAGCAGTCCTGCATTATGCACAAGCCCGGAAGCATTTCTGGCTATTGGCTGCCAGAGGTCGGTCTCATCATGCCGGTATATTTCCCTTATTATTTCAAGTCCCCAGGTCTGGTTTTCGCTGGCTGAGAAGCGCAGTTGGGTAAGAGGGATCCGCATCTCAGCTGCCCATCCCCAGTCATATATAGCTGTCCTTACGTACCATATCGGGTCAAAGGTCTCGTCCTCATTCATGCCGTCATCGGTCCAGATGAGATCGCCTTTGACGCCTGCGGCACTGACGCCGAAGCCAAAGGCGGTGCGCTGGTCGAAATATGAATCGAGGGCAATCATCACTACATCGCCATCTGTGTCATCACGGCGGGTCATCCTCGAGACAATGCTGTCAGGGGCGGTGTCATATGCCTTTATGGCCACATAGATATCAGAGTCGTCATAGAGAATCTTGAATTCGGTTTTCTGACGCACCGGGGCTCCTTCGGCGGGTTCGAACTGAAAGAAGTCTCCACCCCATTCACCGGCGCTCCAGGCTTCATCATCAAGGTGTCCGTTAATAACCGGAGGGGTGCTGATCC
>JAKEGI010000242.1 GCA_022615595.1 Bacteroidales bacterium
CTATGTTGTTTATCAGAAAAGCGGTTAGCTGACGTAATGATGCCACATCCCTTACTGAATGCCTGACAGCTATGTCTCTCATGAGAATGTCATCCACGAGATTATTCAGAATCATGGGGATTTCGCTTTTGACGTATTCCGGTATTCCGCCTGTTTTGAGATAGGCCAGAACAGTTGACTCTCCGCTATCAAGTCCTTTAAATCTAAGGAACTCATTGTAGGAGAAAGGGAATAACTCCATTGACAGGTGCCTCCCTGTCAGATATGTTCCGAGCTCAACACTCAACATCGATGCATTGGAACCTGTTATAAATACTTTGTAACCTTCACGCAAAAGTTGGTTAATATATTTTTCCCATCCGTCAACTATTTGTATTTCGTCAAAGAACAGTGTCTTTATTGTTCTTGTTTCTATTTCTCTGTGCAGTCTTGAGAAATCGCCTGCCTCAAATCCTGACAGGCGAATATCGTCGAAATTGAGGTATATTGTATCCTGCTGGTTCTTGTGCAGTAATTGCATAATGATAGTGCTCTTGCCGCATCTTCGCATACCGGTTATGATTGTGGCGAATGATTCTGCGACCGGAATTCCGGTGAGTGCATCACGTCTAAGACCCGGCTCCTGCCTTAACAAAGTTTCTTTCTGTGCGGCTATGACCACAGCTATTTCATCTTGCCGTAACATAGGTCAACATTTTTGATTAATATAAAGTTACATGCAAAAATACAATATCTTTTAATAAGATGAAAGAAATCTTTTAATATACTGAAAGAAAATTTACACCAGACTTCTTTGATATTGTTATATCAAGCGACTAAGACCACCCTTAATTAATCCTGTTAGCAAAACCGACGACCAATGCAAGACCGCCCCGACGCTTCGGTATGACCGATGCCAGTGCCATGAGGCTGAGGCAACCGGTTATTGTCTTCTCACGGTTTCTCTTTTGGAAGATATCGTCGCTCCCTGCGGCAAACGAGATCAGCCGTGCCATTGCCAGCCGGTCTGACAGTTTCCGGAGCCGATCGGCAGTTATGCTGAACTCCGCCTCCTTCGATTGATATACTTCACGTGGTGACATCATTCTCAAATCAAGGGTTAAAGCTAAACAATCCGTCCTGAATTAGAAATTCAACCTCACTTTCCCAACTGTTTAACTACCTTTACCCCCAATAAACCATACACCCTCAGACCTTCAGACCCTCAGACCTTCAGACCTTCAGACCTTCAGACATGTTTAACATCGACACCATTCTTTTCGAACTCTCAGGCTACCGTATGAGTCTCCTGGAACTGCTTGCAGTCCTCACAGGGCTGGCAGCCGTCTGGTTTGCAGCCCGGGCTAACATCATCACCTGGATATTCGCACTTTTTAATGCTGTGCTCTTCTTTATGCTTTACTACCAGGTGAATCTCTATTCAGCAATGATCCTGCAGTTCTTTTTCTTCTTCAATGCTATCTATGGCTGGTTCAACTGGAGAAGGCAGGGCAGCAACGGAGATGAGCCAGTGACACTCCTGCTGCACAAACAAAGAGTATTATGGGTCGCGGCTGTTATGGCAGGGGCTATCTTGATGGGCAGCCTTATGAGCAAGGTTCATATCTGGCTGCCTGAACTCTTCCCGGAGAAGGCGACATTCATCTTTACCGACGCCATGATCGCGGTGATGAGCATCGCGGCATCACTCCTCTGTGCCAGGCTGAAGCTTGAGAACTGGGTGCTCTGGATTCTCGTCAATTTAATGAGCATTGCCATGTATGCCATGAGGGGCATCATGCTTGTCTCAGTACAGTACATCATTTTCCTCGCAATGGCTATATATGGCTTTATTCAATGGAAGCGGAAAGTCAAAATAATTTTATGAAAAAATACATACAATGAAAAAACCAATACTGTTTGTGATGATGGTGCTCACTACGTTTCTTTCCGGATGTAATATGGGGGAGAAAATGTTCATAGCATCGGGCTATTCTGGCAATGGCGCCGCCGATGTGATGTTATGCAGGCTGAATCAAAACGGCATCATTGAGAAGTTATCGGAGTTCACCGTCGGTGATAATCCTTCATATTTTACCTTCGGCAGTGATGGCCTGGTCTATTTTATCAATGAAGCTGATTCATTCAATCTGGCGGTGGGGGGTGGTATCACCACGCTAAGGATTGATGTCAAAGCCGGAACTTTCGAGAAAGCAGGCCTTCTCAACCAGGGAGGCGGAGGGCCATGTCATATAGTGTTGTCAGATGACAAAAAGCATCTTGTTACTGCCAACTACGGAAGTGGCTCCGTCTCCGTGGTAAAGCTTAACGGCGGGGGCATACCCGATGAGGTCACCGATGTTATCTTTTACGGTGAGAAGTCACACCCCCATATGACTCTCTTCAACAGCAGAACAGGCTTTTACTATATCTCTGACCTTGGCCTTGACAGGATACATATACTCAGGCTCGACACCCTCACCGGAAGGTTGCTGAACGGAGATATACCCTTCATTACATCTGACACCGGCAGCGGCCCCAGGCATATGCTGATCGATAAGCAATGCAGTAACCTTTATGTCATCAATGAACTCGCCTCAACAATATCTGTTTATGATATCCTTTCTGAGACGCCTCTCCTGAAACAGACTTTGTCAACTCTTCCTGAAGGTTTTGAGGGAAAAAACTACTGTGCTGACATCCATTTCTCAGTTGACAGTAAGAAGATACACGGCTCTAACAGGGGCAATAACAGCATCGTAACATTTGATATCGGTCCTGACGGAACGCTCTCATCACCACGTCACCAGCCGTGCGGCGGTGACTGGCCGCGAAACTTCGCCATGTCGCCTGATGGGAAATTTTTCCTGGTGGCAAACCAGAGATCAAATGAGGTTTCTGTAATACCCGCCGGAGCCAATTCCGGGGAGGCTTACTTCCAACTCCCTCTGAATGCTCCGGCCTGCGTTCGGTTCCTGAAATAGTCCGCAG